>NZ_JBEMBC010000217.1:0-502 GCF_040274425.1 Carnobacterium sp. | reverse complement strand
AATCTGCGTCAGCAGCCTTAAATCGTGTATTTGAGTTCTTAAATGAAGAGGAAATGGTAGAAGAAACAAACCTATTGAGCGAATTGCCGGATGTCCACGGTGACGTGACTTTCGAACACGTAAACTTCGGTTATGAAGCAGATCAACCGATTATCAAAGACTTCTCAGTAACCGCTAAATCAGGTCAGAAGATTGCTATCGTAGGACCTACCGGAGCTGGGAAAACGACAATCGTCAACTTGCTGATGAAATTCTATCCAATCGACTCAGGTGAAATTTACATTGATGGGAAACCAACAAGTGAAATTTCACGTGCAGCTGTCCACGACCAATTCTCAATGGTATTACAAGATACTTGGTTATTTGAAGGCACCATTCGTGAGAACTTAATCTTCAACCAAGACCACATTACCGATGAAATGGTTGAATCAGCAGCCGATGCAGTAGGTATTGACCACTTTATCAATACATTACCTAAAGGCTATGATACTGTATTAGACGA
>NZ_JBEMBC010000216.1:0-503 GCF_040274425.1 Carnobacterium sp. | reverse complement strand
GTCGGTTTTCTTCTGTGAAAGTATAGTATTCATCATCGAAGAAATAGTCGATGCCCATTGATTTGTACGTATCATCTCGGTTCCAGAATGATCCAACGTTCCCATGGAACATAGCAGAAGTATAATCTGCTTCTGAGCGTAAAATTTGAGAAGCGGATTGGAAAGTATTAGTCGATCCATATTGAGTAAATGCTCCACCTTGAGGGGAACCGTACAATGAATTTTCTAAAATCATTTCGGAATCAGCTGTTTTACCTTGTCCTACTTGATGGAAGAAGTTTTCAAAACTGTAGCTGTCTTCGTTATCGAACAAGCTGTTGATGAATGGGGTAACTTCGTGAAGCTCTCCATTTTCATCTTCTAACTGATAGTCGATCAAAAATTGTTGGAAACTTTCTAAATGGATATAAATCACATTTCTGTCTTCAGCGATACCAAACATTTCACTATTCGGTTCACCGTAATGCTCATTGACGTAGTTCAACACAGTGTCCATATCCGAT
>NZ_JBEMBC010000215.1:0-507 GCF_040274425.1 Carnobacterium sp. | reverse complement strand
CATTAGAAAATGTTTGGGTGTTCCAGCAGTACCGATCATACTTACTACTTTGTCGCGAAACGCATTAACCGGCAATAGATCAAATAGATTTTTTAAAGAGGCTGGAATAGAAGCTTGGAAGGTCGGTGTCCCAATAATAAGCGCATCTGCAGCCATAATCTTTTCAGAAACGTATTTGGTATCCCCTTCATACTCCCAATAATTTCTTCCATCACTAAAAACCATTTCATATTCTGCTAAATCGATTAATTCAAACTCTACTTCTGAGTATTTTTCTTTTAAAATGGCTTCTGCATAATTCATTGCTGTTTTTGTTTTCGTTCCAACATTCGAACCTGAAATTCCTACTATTTTCATTTATACTCACCTCTTACTTCTTTTTCTAACGAGCCTAGACGACGAAATTTGCAACCTGGTAGTTGAGTTGCTTGTCCCAGCTCCTAGGAAAAAAGATGAAATTCTCCTTAAGGCTTGACCCTCTTGCGGAAATTCCCCTGTTTTTCTACG
>NZ_JBEMBC010000214.1:0-507 GCF_040274425.1 Carnobacterium sp. | reverse complement strand
CCTTATCCAATTACGATTAATGAAATAGCGAATATGAGCGGATGCTCGAGAGAAACGGTAGGAAATACGATTAAAAAACTAAAAGAAATGGAAAAGTTAGAATATGAACACAAGCTTTTTGTATTTAAAGACTTGGTTTATTTTAACTCCTATACAGAATAAATTAGGGATCTACTAGCGTTGACTTAAACAGTGAATAGCTAGTAGTTATAAAGCTCTTAAAGAAGGAAACACCTTTGAAGAGCTTTTTTATTAGGCTTGATTTTGCACAGGTAAAGATTAATTCCTTGTCTAGTACTCTTGAAAATTCTGTGGTAATATGATGATTAAGAAAACCTTTTCTAAAGTTATTATGGAGATTCATTAGGAGGAAAAAGTATGATGTATGGTGCAATTGAAGCAGGCGGAACAAAGTTTGTCTGTGCAGTGAGCGATAAGCAATTAGAGATAAAAGAACGTGTAAGTATTCCTACTACTACACCAGAAGAAACCCTGAAACAAGTTTTT
>NZ_JBEMBC010000213.1:0-511 GCF_040274425.1 Carnobacterium sp. | reverse complement strand
TTTCAAGCCTTCTTCATTTGGTTCAGCTTCATCGCCTTTTGGAAAAATACGCGACCAAGCAATCGATAAGCGGTACGTTTTGAAACCCATCTCCGCAAATAAAGCAATGTCTTCTTCATAACGGTGGTAGTGGTCGATAGCCTCTTTCGCTGGATAAAAATGGTCCTCGTCAAAATCAAACATTTTCATATGTCCTTTCATTACAGGAAAACGATCTTCTCCATGCGGAATGACATCGACATTGGCCAGCCCTCTTCCACCTTCATTATACCCGCCTTCTGTTTGGTTCGCAGCGGTTGCTCCGCCCCATAAAAAATCTTCTCTAAATCCCATTTGTCTCCTCCTTCAAAGCCTAATTGCTTGGATATGCAGAATAGTTTTCTATCCTATTATCAGTATAACCTTATCGAGGATAAAACGCTTACTTATTTGCCATGTTTTAGAAAATAATATATCTCATGTAATAATGTTCTTGCCATTTTTCCATCTCCTTTACGTTTTTCAACTTATC
>NZ_JBEMBC010000212.1:0-512 GCF_040274425.1 Carnobacterium sp. | reverse complement strand
AGATAACCAAGGTACTGTTGATTTAGTCGCTGAAGAATTAGGATTAACAGAAGCCCATGGAAACTTACTGCCAGAAGATAAGGCAGACTACCTCAAAGAACTCCAAGCTCAGGGTCAAATTGTCGCATTCGTTGGTGATGGAGTAAACGATAGTCCTTCATTAGCCCTTGCGGATATTGGAATCGCAATGGGTAGCGGAACAGACGTCGCTATTGAAACTTCTGATGTCGTTTTAATGAACTCAAATATGAGCCGCTTGCCTCACGCTTTAGGCTTAACTAAAGCAACCGCCAATAATATGAAACAAAATATTGTCATTGCAGTAGGTACTGTACTTGTTCTTCTAGCAGCCGTTTTCTTCTCAGACTGGATGAACATGTCAATCGGTATGTTAGTACACGAAGGAAGTATCCTAGTCGTTATCTTAAACGGTATGAGACTATTGCGCTACAGACTCAAAGGAACTGATGTAGAAACGGCGAACGCAAAAGAGGTTCATGCATAAAAAATAC
>NZ_JBEMBC010000211.1:0-520 GCF_040274425.1 Carnobacterium sp. | reverse complement strand
TTTTCACCTAAATCTGTTGGTGCTAAGTCAAAGTATCCACCATCATCATTTAATTCTAAAGTTGGCTCACCTTTTTCATCTAATTTGAATAAGAAGAACTCTGGCTCTGGCCCTAAGTTAAAGCTAGTGAAACCAAACTCTTCCATTTGTTTTAATACGCGTTTTAGATTAGAACGTGGATCACCTTCAAAAGGAGTGCCATCCGGACGAGCAATATCACAAATTAAACGAGCCACTTTCCCTTTTTCAGCAGTCCAAGGGAAAATCATAAATGTATCTAAATCTGGACGTAAATACATATCCGATTCTTCAATGCGCACAAACCCTTCAATTGAAGAGCCATCAAACATCATTTTGTTATCTAATGCTTTGTCTAATTGACTTGTTGGGATTTCAACATTTTTAATTGTGCCTAAAATATCTGTAAATTGTAGACGAATAAACTTTACGTTTTTGTCTTTTACAATTGACTTAATATCTTCTTTTGAATACTTACTTGTAGAATTCACTAATGTTTTTA
>NZ_JBEMBC010000210.1:0-534 GCF_040274425.1 Carnobacterium sp. | reverse complement strand
TATCTGGACAGTGATATTAATTGTACTTTTGGCAGGTTTTCACATCGGATATAGCTATTCAATTTATGCAACTTTACATCTCTATGGCACTTTTTTTGTAGAGTTAACAACTGGATTTTATTTATGCTTGATTGCTATCGTTCATATCAAGAAATAACATTAGCTGCTTCTCGTCTAATTCTAAAACCTTACGAAAGCGTGAGACCTTTTTATGTTCACTCTTTCGTGATTGCTCCTTTGACGTAAAAGTGACGACATTTTTGAAGCTCACTCTTTCGTGAATGCTCCTTTGACGTAAAAGTGACGACATTTTTGAAGCTCACTCTTTCGTATAACACTATTACACGAAAGAGTGGTTCCCTTCATGGACGCTATAGATTAGAAAAGGAACCTAATAGTGCAAAAAAACAACCCATCCGTTAGAATGGGTTGTTTGGTTTTTAATAATGTTTAGTTGCGAACGAGTAAAGCAACACTTTCCACATGAGTGGTTTGAGGGAAAAGGTCAACGGGTTGAACTTTTTTAACTGTATA
>NZ_JBEMBC010000209.1:0-539 GCF_040274425.1 Carnobacterium sp. | reverse complement strand
CTCAAGGAGCAGCTACGCTTCAACAAATGATCATTAACGATGTATTAACAGAATCTTATGGAGAAACTGTTGATGATAAAGCTGTAGATACTGCTTTTGAAGAAGAGGCTGAAGCATACGGCGGTGCCGAAACATTTGAATACGTATTGAGTTCTTCTGGTTACACAGCAGATTCATACAAAGATTTGATCCGTTACAGCTTGTTAGTTGAAGAAGCTGTTAAAGACAATACTAAAATTGAAGATGAAGAATTAGAAACTGCATATGAAGCTTATGTTCCACCTGTTACTGCTTCTCATATCTTAGTAGCTGAAGAAGATCAAGCTAAATCATTGATTGAGCAATTAAACGATGGTGCTGATTTTGCTACTCTAGCTCAAGAAAATTCAATTGATCCAGGTTCAGCTGAAAATGGCGGTCAAATGACTTTCACTACTGGACAAATGGTCGCTGAATTCGAAGAAGCTGCTTTTGCTTTAGAAGAAGGCGAAATTACTCAAGAACCTGTTCAAACAGAAAATGGTTTCCATGTCATTAAA
>NZ_JBEMBC010000208.1:0-554 GCF_040274425.1 Carnobacterium sp. | reverse complement strand
CGGATTTGATACATACTTTTAAGCAATTTCATGTGTTTAAAATGAAATAAGTCCTTTAACACTTTTATTATAGTGTTAAAGGACTTATTTGGTTACAATTCATAATATGAAAACATTGTCTTTATTTATAAATGTCTTTTCTATGACCAATCTCTAACATCAAAATAGTTACCGTCTCGTCATTAATATCGGCTATTAAGCGGTAGTCTCCAATTCTGTACCGCCATTCTCCTGAACGATTGGCTACTAATCCTTTTCCATGCTGCCTAGGATCTGTACAGTTTACTAGATTTTTTTGAATCCATCCCATAATTAAATGGGATTGGTGTTTATCCATTTTTTTTAATGCTTTTTGAGCTCCTCTTTCAAACTCTACTTGATAACCTGAGTTCATCTAATCAGATAGCTCCTTTAGCATGTCTTCAAAAGAAATACTTTGAGGACTTTCTTTATGCTCCGTCATGGCTTGATTATATAAACCCAAATCAATTTCATCTTCAATTTTTTCTAGAACAGAATTTCTAAATAAAGCAGAGACAGAAATGTTGTTAGCC
>NZ_JBEMBC010000207.1:0-560 GCF_040274425.1 Carnobacterium sp. | reverse complement strand
CAATAAATCTTGAGCGATTTCTTCTGTTGTTTTAGTATGATCTGTCCAAAAATCCAATTTTATTCCTCTTTCTTGTTTAGTACATTTTTAGTGATTGTTTCTTCAATAACTAGTATACAATAAAATAACACTTAGATAAAAAGAAAGTCGTTTTTGAAATTAACAATTCAATATATTACCTTGAACTTTTTATTGTGTTTAATTTATAAAAATGTTCAAAATATTATTTTTTTGCTAACTTGGATATAAGTAACCATTAATGATTGTTACTTCCCCTTCATCAAGTGTTGGTGGCTGAAAATTTTCGTAATATTGAGCTGCAGTTTGTTCGTCTAACATAATATCATTAGGATTTTTTCCTTTTCGGTCGTGAATTCTTTGTAAAACAATTTCTTTAGGAGTAACGATTACAATGATTTCTGGTTTTATTCCGAACGGAACCAGCATATTTTTATATTCATCACGCATTTCACGTGACCAAAAGGAATAATCTAGAACAACATCTTTATTTTTTCTAATTAGTACTTTTAACTTTAGATCAAGGAACGTTTTGATTTCAT
>NZ_JBEMBC010000206.1:0-565 GCF_040274425.1 Carnobacterium sp. | reverse complement strand
TGACTAACGATGTTAATCAACTACAACTGGCATTGGCTATGTTGATTCGCCTTGTTGTGCGTGCACCCTTTTTAAGTGTAGGATCGGTTGTTATGGCCTTTATTATTGATAAGCGTTTAGGGCTGATTTTTCTTTTATTGTTGCCCATTTTCTGTGGCATTCTATATTTAATCATTCGATATGCGGTTCCTTTGTATCAAAAGGTACAACAACGTTTAGATAGGTTAAACAAACTAGTTGCTCAGAATTTGAGTGGAGTACGTGTGATTCGTGCGTATGCGAGAAAAGAAACAGATACCAAAGTATTTTCTGAAACAACAGATGAGTTAGCAACAATAAACGAAAAAGTGTCTAATATTT
Source organism: Carnobacterium sp. (assembly GCF_040274425.1). Classification (NCBI taxonomy): domain Bacteria; kingdom Bacillati; phylum Bacillota; class Bacilli; order Lactobacillales; family Carnobacteriaceae; genus Carnobacterium; species Carnobacterium sp. The sequence goes on along the minus strand of NZ_JBEMBC010000206.1, from coordinate 205 downwards.
CGGCATTAATGTCTCCAAGCACGACATTGATTATGAATATAGGCGTGATTACTTTATTATACTTAGGTGGTTTTTCAGTTAATGATGGGACACTACAACAAGGTCAGGTATTGGCATTAATTAGCTACATGAATCAAATGTTGCTTGCTTTGATTGTCGTATCAAACCTCATAGTTGTTTTTACTCGTGCGTATGCTTCGGGGCA
>NZ_JBEMBC010000205.1:0-565 GCF_040274425.1 Carnobacterium sp. | reverse complement strand
TGACTAACGATGTTAATCAACTACAACTGGCATTGGCTATGTTGATTCGCCTTGTTGTGCGTGCACCCTTTTTAAGTATAGGATCGGTTGTAATGGCCTTTATTATTGATAAGCGTTTAGGGCTGATTTATCTTTTAATGTTGCCCATTTTCTGTGGCATTCTTTATTTAATCATTCGATATGCGGTTCCCTTGTATCAAAAGGTACAACAACGTTTAGATAGATTAAATAAACTAGTTGCTCAGAACTTGAGTGGAGTGCGTGTGATTCGTGCGTATGCAAGAAAAGAAACAGATACCAAAGTATTTTCTGAAACGACAGATGAATTAGCAACAATAAACGAAAAAGTATCTAATATTTCGGCATTAATGTCGCCAAGTACGACATTAATTATGAACCTAGGAGTGATTACTCTATTGTATTTAGGTGGTTTTTCAGTTAATGATGGGACGCTCCAACAAGGTCAAGTATTGGCATTAATTAGCTATATGAATCAAATGTTGCTTGCTTTGATTGTCGTATCAAACCTCATAGTTGTTTTTACTCGTGCGTATGCTTCGGGGCA
>NZ_JBEMBC010000204.1:0-566 GCF_040274425.1 Carnobacterium sp. | reverse complement strand
TTTTAATACTCACATTACGAGTGAAGAAATCTTGGAAAGGGAAATTCGTTGCTGGAGTCATATAAACTCCAGTTACCATCAACGTCCCAAATTTCTTCACAGCTTCACTTGCCGTTTGAATTGGTGAGTAAGAACCGCTTTGCGGGGTAAGAATTTCTTTAGTTTTTTCTTTGATTGGTGTTACACCATCCATTCCTACACAATCAATTACTACCTCAGCACCGCCCTTAGTCATTTCATATAATTCACTACCAACTTTAGAAACATCTGAAAAATTCACGGTCTCTACGCCGTTCATTTTTTTCGCATGCTGCAAACGATGATCGACGTTATCTACGGCAATTACACGTTTAGCACCTTTCATTTTGGCAAATTTTTGTACAAATAATCCGATAGGGCCAGAACCCAATACGATTACTGTATCTCCTGGTTTCATATCACTATGCTCTACACTCCAATATGCTGTTGGCAGTACATCTGATAGAAATAATACCTTTTCATCCGGTAGATTACTTTCAGGAACAACAAAAGAAGTCAAATCTGCAAATGGGACACGTAAGTATTCA
>NZ_JBEMBC010000203.1:0-569 GCF_040274425.1 Carnobacterium sp. | reverse complement strand
CGTGAGAAGTGTTGATTGTAATTCCGCGCTCTTTTTCTTCAGGAGCGTTATCGATGTCAGCGTAAGATTTCGCTACACCACCCATTTTTTTAGAAAGAACTGTAGCGATTGCAGCAGTTAAAGTTGTTTTACCATGGTCAACGTGTCCGATTGTACCAACGTTAGCATGCGTTTTTGAACGGTCAAATTTTTCTTTAGCCATTAGAAAATGCCTCCTCAGAGTTATGTTTTATTTTTAAATTTATACTAAAATTGCTGACTACAAATGGGCCCATCTGTAGTCCTGCAATCATAGCTTACAAATTATTTATACTTGATGCAAGGTGAAATTTCAATTATTCACCTTTATTTTTTTTGATGATGTCTTCTGCAATTGATTTTGGAACTTCTTCATAGTGATCGAACACCATTGAGAATGTACCGCGACCTTGTGTTGCAGAACGTAAAGTTGTTGCATATCCGAACATTTCAGATAGTGGAACAAATGCACGAACAACTTGAGCGTTACCGCGTGCTTCCATACCTTCAACACGTCCACGACGACTTGTTACGTCACCCATGATGTCTCC
>NZ_JBEMBC010000202.1:0-585 GCF_040274425.1 Carnobacterium sp. | reverse complement strand
CTTAAAATCCTCCCTAAGAGCTTCGTTTTAGGCTACCGGGCTTTCGGACCAGGATTACCACCCCCGCCGTTAAATCGGTCGCGGTCACCATTCAGGGAAAGAGTGCATACAGTGACCTCTTTTGATCCCCTATCGCTAGTTATTGAAGTGGCTAGCGCCTAACCTGTCCCCTTAGTCCCAGTTTTTCATGGCTGCAGCTTGTCCCCTACAGTTTAAAAAAAGCCTATTATTGCCAGCACCGAAAGAGGTTGGTATAATAGACACATAAAACCGGAAAAGTTTTTCGTGTCTCGTAGATTGCCGTCTACGGGGCTTTTTTTGTATTCAGTTTTAACTACAATTTCACTCTACCTGAGCGTATTCTGATTGTAAACAGCTTTTATACTCGATAAGGTACACAGAAGTATACCAGTATACCAAATTAAACTAGCAGAAGTATACCGGTATACTTTTCTACTTTCGTGTAATTATAGAAATACTTTTTGATAACTTTTACGTAAGTATACTGGTATACCAATATACAGGGTTGTTTGAATATTGGAGCACACTTTGATGTATGAAAACCTATCACTCACAATAGTTAAT
>NZ_JBEMBC010000201.1:0-601 GCF_040274425.1 Carnobacterium sp. | reverse complement strand
ACTAACTTGACAAAGCGCAGTCATAAAAGCAAGTAAGGTTATTTTTTGAATAGATACTTTTCTATTCAGTTTATTGCAAAGCATTTAAAAACCACTTCACTTGATCTCCATCTTTTATTTCGCATTCTACGGCTCCTACAGTTGGTTGTTCACCATTTACTTCATACAACCAGTATTTCCCTGCATCTTCATCTTGTTCCATTCCATCGATTGAAAGAATGAATCCATCTTCTTCCAATACTTCATACTGTCCTTTAAGTGCTTCTAAGACAGTAATACCTTCTTCTACTTCTAGTTCTTGCGTTGCACCTTCAACTTCTTTTCCATCTTGTTCTAATGACATGACGACAGAAAGTGTCTCTTTTGCTTGCTGTTCAACTAAGGTACTGCTTTTTGCTGCAGAAGAATCTGAGTCTTGCACAGTCGTGTTCCCACAAGCTGCCAAACTAAATGTTGCTGCTACTATAAATCCCAATTTAAAAACTTTCATTCTATTTATTCCTCCAATTATGTCACTCTTTTAAGATAGACATTTTACCATATGTATAAAGTTGAAAAAATTTCTTTACTCTATTCCCTTCCTAAAACTACTATATAACAG
>NZ_JBEMBC010000200.1:0-606 GCF_040274425.1 Carnobacterium sp. | reverse complement strand
CGGATGAATAAAGATATTAAACTTCCAGGTGGTAAAGGCATTAACGTTTCTCGTGTTCTAAACCATATCGGTCAGCCTTCTACAGCTTTAGGTTTTCTAGGCGGTTTTACTGGAAACTTTATCTCTGATTGGTTGGAAAAAGAAGGTGTTCATACACAATTTGTCTCAATTAAAGGCGACACACGAATCAATGTAAAATTGAAATCTGATTCAGAAACTGAAATAAATGGCCAAGGCCCTGCTATTACTGATGTTGAAGCAAATCAATTAATGAAACAAATGGATTTAATGACAGATGAGGATATTGTAGTTCTTTCTGGAAACAAGCCCCCTTCTCTACCTGAAGATTTTTATCAAAATATGATTGGAAAAATTGTTTCACGTAATGCTGACTTCGTGATCGATACAACTGGACCAGAATTGAAGAACGCTTTAGTTCATAAACCATTATTGGTTAAACCAAACCATCATGAATTAGCTGAACTTTTCGATGCAACATTCGAGTCTGTTGAAGATATTATTCCTTATGGTAAAAAACTTATTGCTTTAGGCGCTCAACATGCACTTGTTTCAATGGCTGGTGATGGAGCTCTATTCTTTACAGGC
>NZ_JBEMBC010000199.1:0-610 GCF_040274425.1 Carnobacterium sp. | reverse complement strand
TTCGTGTCTTCTGCCGAAAACATCAGGCTGCCCTGGGGTATCTCCGCAGACACAGGCAGGCAGACAGCACATGCCATCAGAAAAAACAGACCGGCCGACAGAGTCCTTTTTAAAAAATACTTCAAGATGTTACCTCAAACAATCATAAAACCGGAAGATAAAAAGGGCACTTCCTTTTCAGGAAATGCCCTAAGGTTCATGCACATGAATCTGTAGAAAAGATTTTGGAAAAACAGATTATTTTACAGGACGAACGTTAGCTGCCTGTTCGCCGCGGCTGCCTTCAACCACATCGAACTCAACAGTCTGGCCGTCTTCCAGAGTTTTGTAACCTTCAACCTGAATGGCAGAGAAATGTACGAATACATCGCCGCCGTCTTCACGTTCAATAAAACCATAACCTTTTTCTGCATTAAACCATTTTACTTTGCCAGTCATCTTGCGGGCCTCCTAAAAAATAATACTTTGGCCGGTGAATAAAACTTTCACCAACGTTCATATTATATGACAAACACGGCAATTATGCAAGTAAAATATTTGCAGAAAATTATAGTTTTTCCAAACTATTCTGCCAACACTTCCACTTTTTCCATGACAACCGGGTCCAAAG
>NZ_JBEMBC010000198.1:0-625 GCF_040274425.1 Carnobacterium sp. | reverse complement strand
AAATACACTAAAATACTTTTTAAACGTCTTCTACCCCCCTTTTTTTTAATTTAAAGAGGTGTAGATGGCGTTTTATTTGTTAAAGGGATTGTTAAGGGTGGTAACCCTTGACCATGCGTTAGCATGCTAGTAAATGCAGAAATTTATCCGAGATTACTTAGATTTTCAAACATTCTCATACAACGATCCCCCTTTTTCTTGAAAATAAGGGGTTTAAGGGGCAAAGCCCCTTTTTTTAATGGCTTGCGTCAGCAAGGCGTCCTTTTTTTATTTTTTCTTTTCTTTATTTATCGAAATTCTGTTCAAGGAAAATACGATAAATAGATAAATGTTTATATATCTATGTTTGATATATGTTTAGATATATGTTTAGACGATTTTTAGCCCTTGGGAGAGTAGGGTTTAGGCCTCTTTATAAAGAACAAATGTAGCTTCATAAAGAACAAATGTAGCTTCATAAAGAACAAATGTAGCTCTTATAAAGAATAAATGTAGCTATTAGAGAACAAATAAAATTCTTTTCTTTTTAAAACTTTTTCGTTATTATAAAGAAAAAGTTTTAAAGGAGTTCTTTATGAGAAATGAAGTAGTGAAACATCATAATGATTTAAACAGTATGATAATG
>NZ_JBEMBC010000197.1:0-627 GCF_040274425.1 Carnobacterium sp. | reverse complement strand
CAATGCCAGCCTTTGTTTACCTAATTCCAGCCGTTGCCTTCTTCGGTATCGGTATTGTACCTGGTACATTCGCGTCAGTAATTTTCGCCTTACCACCAACAGTACGATTCACTGAGTTAGGTATCAAACAAATTTCTACTGAATTAGTAGAAGCAGCAGACGCCTTTGGTTCAACTGGTAAACAAAAACTATTCAAAGTAGAATTACCTTTAGCTAAATCGACAATTATGGCTGGTGTAAACCAAACAGTTATGCTTGCCTTGTCTATGGTTGTTACAGCTTCAATGATTGGTGCACCAGGTCTAGGTCGCCAAGTACTAACAGCTCTACAACGTGCCTCAGTGGGTTCAGGGTTTGTGTCAGGTCTAGCGATTGTTATCTTAGCAATCTTGATTGACCGCTTAACAAATCGTTTCACAGCTGATAAAAATAGCTAAGTCAAAGAAGGGAGAATTTATTTTGAAGAAAAAATTTAAAGGAATCTGGATTGCAGTCATTGCAGTCTTGGGACTAATTCTTACTTTCGGAAGTGCGGGTGCTTACAGTTCAAATGCTTCTAACCTTATTTCTGTTGGAAGTAAAGGAAATATTAATTTGTCTTACGTAACATGGGATACTGAAATTGCT
>NZ_JBEMBC010000196.1:0-661 GCF_040274425.1 Carnobacterium sp. | reverse complement strand
ATTTGCTTTGCCTGGAGCAGATTTATTTTATGAAACGGCACTTGAATTAGGTTACTCAAAAGAATTTGCTTTAAAACACTTAAATGCGCGAAGCAAAGATGTAAGTAGAGGAGCCATGCAATGGGACGATTCAACTTATGCGGGATTCTCAAAACAGATTCCTTGGAGTGGTGTTAATCAAGAAGAAAAATACAATGTAACGGATCAAGAAACTGATGAAACCAGCATTTTACAGTATTACAGAGCAGTATTAAAGTTGAAGCAAGAGCCGCTGTTTATTGAAGGAAAGTACAAACTTTTAGAAAGCAGTGTTGAAACGTATTGCTACAAACGCACGTTAGGGAATGCTAAAGCAATCGTTTGCTGCAATATGACAGAAAAAAATCAAGTTGTTTCGATAAAAGACCTGATCACACAACCCTATATCATTAAATTAACAAATGAAGGAAATAGTATACAGGAGGAAAATCTAAACTTAAGTCCATATGGAGCAATGGTTATCTCTATGGATTAATGGTTACTACTTTAGTAAATGAAAACAACAATGAATGAAAAGAGGAAAAATAACATGGAAACAGCAGCAATTTACCATAGACCTGATAGCGAGTATGCTTATTTATATGAGGTTGATAACTTTCATATCCGTTTAAGAACAAAAAAG
>NZ_JBEMBC010000195.1:0-663 GCF_040274425.1 Carnobacterium sp. | reverse complement strand
AATTAAATCCTTTGGAAGATATTTTTTTCATTTTAGACCTCCTCCTGTGAAGTAACTAATTCTTGATAAGCTGTAGATTGTTCCATCAAATCCTCATGTATTCCACTAGCTACGATTCGTCCACTGTTCATTAGTAAAATCTGATCAGCTTGCTGTAATGAACGAATTCGTTGTGAAATAATGATAACCGTACCGTTTAAATCGTTTTTCAAGGCTTCTCGCAACTCCAAATCCGTTTGATAATCTAAAGCAGATAATGAATCATCCAGTATCAATACTTTTGGCTTATTAACAATTGCACGAGCAATCGTCAACCTTTGACGTTGACCACCAGAAAAGTTTTTCCCATTTTCCATTATAAGAGTATCCAACTTATTGGGTAATTTTTGGACAAAATCTAAACACTGTGCTGTTTTTAAGGCTTCCCAACACTCGTCATCCGTTGCATCCGTTTTTCCCCACTGTAAGTTTTCCCGAATTGTTCCGTGAAATAACACTGCTATTTGTGGCACCATTTTAATCTGATTACGCAATTCTTCTAAATCCCATTCTTTAACATTTAACCCAAGAAAGCTAACGTTACCAGCACTAGCATCATAAAAGCGCGGAATCAACTGTGTCAAAGTCGTTTTTCCACTTCCGGTTCCTCCAGTGATTCCAATA
>NZ_JBEMBC010000194.1:0-690 GCF_040274425.1 Carnobacterium sp. | reverse complement strand
ATGTTTTTTAATAGTTGAATAGATAGACCTTATTCAATAGTGTGGTGAATAGTGGGATATTCTATACAAAATACGTCCTGAATGCATTTTTTTGTCAAAGGCGAGCGAAAATAACCTGTAATTTACATAGGATTAACTGCACTTATTTATCTGATCCATATTTCAGTGTCGGTCTTAGAACGCTTATTGTCAGATAGCGACTTGCCAATTGTAGCTTTAGTAGCAGGAATTCCTTGTCATTTAGGAGTAAAGTTATATAACACCGCTAAAAGGGACCTTAAAATAAAGAATTTTTTTCACGTAAACGGTAACATAACTTTTGACTTAAATTATGCAAGGTGATAAACTGCTAACATAGCTGGAATTATCACTTTTATATTAAAGGGAGATTTTATGCGCGCAGTAACATGGCAAGGAAACGAAAAAATGGAAGTCAAAACAGTTCCCGATCCGACGATTGAAGAACCAACCGATATGATCATTCGTATTACAGCAACAGCGATTTGCGGTTCTGATTTGCATTTATATCACAACGGAAAACCCGTCATGGAGGAAGACTATGTAGTAGGGCATGAGCCTATGGGGATTGTAGAAGAAGTTGGTTCTGCAGTGACGAAAGTGAAAAAAGTCGACCGAGTTGTTATTCCTTTCAACATTGGTTGTGGAGAGTGTCATTTCTGTGCTCATCAT
>NZ_JBEMBC010000193.1:0-706 GCF_040274425.1 Carnobacterium sp. | reverse complement strand
CCAGATTTTGATCATTGGTTCAGTAAGATAAAAACATTTTACAATGAACAAATAGCTATTCAAAATGGGCGATTGATTCGAGAAGATGATTGGTGGCAACGCTTGTTGCGTCGTACATCTGGTACTTCCTTTGCAGTATATACAGATGAATTAGGAAAGGTTATGGGATACATTCGTTATAACATTCAAAACTTAACATTGGAACTGTTAGATTTTAATGCCATAAATTATGAAAGCCAACAGAATCTGTGGCAATTCATTCAATCACATACAGCAGAAGTTGAAAAAATTATTGGAGAAGCTTCAAATCAAGAGTCGTTTGGAACCGCTTTTTTAAACCCGCAGTTTCAACAGCAAATTGTACAAGATAAAATGATTCGAATTATTGATGTGGAACGCTTCTTATGTTCTTATCCTTTTGAAAAAATCGATGAGCCGCTGTATCTGAATGTTCAAGACAAGCAAGCAGAATGGAACAATCAAGTCTTTAAAATTGAGCATGAAGGACAAGTAACGATTGTTAAAACACCAAAAAATGAAGCAATGTTAACAATGGATATTGGAAAACTATCTGCCTTAATGGTTGGTTACCATTCGCTAGATTGGTATGTTTTCCGTAAAGAAGCTAGTGGATCGGATAAGACTATCAATCAATGGAGTAATGCTTTGCCAAAAGGTTATCCAAGCTTTTATGATTATTTTTAAG
>NZ_JBEMBC010000192.1:0-706 GCF_040274425.1 Carnobacterium sp. | reverse complement strand
GGCAGTGTTCATTAATCTGCTGCCGATAAAATAAAAACACATAAAGGAGATAGGAATCATGGAAAAAGCTATATTGCAATTAGAAACGTTGTCTTGTCCAAGTTGTATGCAAAAAATTGAAGGTGCCGTGAAATCAGTTAACGGTGTTGATAAAGACAGCCTTAAAGTATTATTCAACTCCAGCAAAGTCAAAACCAATTTTGATTCAGCTGTCACTTCGATTGAAGAGATTCAAAAAGCTATCGAAAACGTAGGCTATCCGGTCCTTAAAACAAAAGTCAAGACCGCTTAACAGAATATGTTTCTCGATTAAATAAATCATTAAAAAATATGCATAAGGAGAAGATAAATCATGAGTAATACAACTGGGCAATGGTTAGGATGGATTGGAATTCTTGTAGGGATAATCGCTTTCTTTTGGCAACCAGTATGGATGGGCGTAGCTGCAGTCGTTCTAGGAATCATCGGGTTATTTTCCCCACAGAAAGGACTCAACTGGGCAGCGATTATTATTGGGGCAATTGCGTTAGTCTTGCCACTTTTATAATCAGAAAATGTAATAACAGCGATAATAGGCAAAGAAGACCTGTTATGATGAAAATTTTTAATAAACTAATTAGTGAAGGATAACTATAAAGAATAAAGACGGCTTTATCGCGGCACTTGATCAAAGCGGTGGTAGTACACCAAAAGCTCTGAATGCTTA
>NZ_JBEMBC010000191.1:0-725 GCF_040274425.1 Carnobacterium sp. | reverse complement strand
CTCATTATTATTCGCCTCCCTTGAACGAACTAGTTCGTCTAAATTGCCATAACGCAATAGTAATAACAAAGACAGAGAGTAAGATCGTTAGTGCAGCAGCTAAAGAATATTGACTAGATTGCATGGTTAATTTATATATCCAAGAAACTAAAATGTCTGTGCCACCTGCAGTTGAACCTGGAACTGCAGGTCCACCTCCATTAAATAGATAGATGATATTGAAGTTATTGAAGTTAAATGTGTATTGCGTAATAATAATTGGAGCGATAGATGTTAATAGTAATGGCAAGGTAATATGTTTGAATTTACCAAAAGAAGTGGCCCCGTCAATCGTAGCTGCTTCATACAAATCTTCTGGAATAGATTGAAGTACACCTGTAGTCACAACAAAAATATATGGAAATCCTAGCCAACCTTGCATCATTAATAGCGCGATCCTTGTCCAGTTCGCATTTGTCATCCAAGGAATAGCATCAAGCCCAAAACCAGCTAAAATAGTCGTATTAATTGCTCCAAAACTATCATTAAACATTCCAGCAAAAATCAAAATTGTTACAAAACCAGGTACTGCCCATGGCAACACTAAGATAGTTCGAATAATTTTTTTGAAACGTAAATCTTTTTGATTGACTAGAACAGCCATAAAGATTCCTAATGCTACTTGCAATGTTGAAGCAACAACAGTCCATACAATTGTCCAACCTAAGACGTCTATAAAAGTTGAA
>NZ_JBEMBC010000190.1:0-730 GCF_040274425.1 Carnobacterium sp. | reverse complement strand
ACGATTTTCAATCTTGTATATTTCTAACGAAATCGTGCGCCAAAAAGCCCCCTTCGTCAGTTTCTGACAGGGGGCTTTTTGATGTAAAAATTTCTATCGAAATTTAAGAATTCGCTTCGCTCATGCTAGCCATAAATCTAATTCTTTTTGTAATTTTTCTCGCTGGAGATTTAAATTTTCTTGCATATCGTTTTTTAAATTTACTGGCGAAATCTCTTTCAAAATTTTTCGATATTTAGTTTTAGTATTTTTATTTAATTCTCCCCATGCGCTCTCATCATTCAGCAAATAAAAAACTTTAGCTTTTAAAACAAAATCATCAATCGTTTTATAATCAGGCTTCAGAAAATTCAAATCTTCAAAACATGTTGCCCATCTTTCTGTACGCTCACGCTTTAATTCAAACTCAATACGCCAATAATTTTCCGCTTCAATCTCTAAATCTGGTTCTGTTGCAAAGTTTTAAATCTACTATCAAATAAGGTAGAATAATAGAAAAAGATAGCAGGAGGAATGACGATGAATCATTTTAAAGGAAAGCAATTTCAGCAGGATGTGATTATTGTAGCCTTGGGCTACTATCTTCGTTATAACCTTAGCTATCGTGAAGTTCAAGAAATCTTATATGATCGTGGCATTAACGTTTCTCATACGACGATTTATCGTTGGGTGCAAGAATATGGCAAACTACTCTATCAAATTTGGAAAAAGAAAAATAAAAAATCCTTTT
>NZ_JBEMBC010000189.1:0-732 GCF_040274425.1 Carnobacterium sp. | reverse complement strand
AAAAGTCAGAAATCACAGCCATGATTGAACAAATTCAAGTTGATCGTCCTAAACTGATCCAAGACTTTATTAAAAAGCTGTTTCATGAGAAAACCTTAGTCTCCTATAAAGGTTGGCTAACAAATATGGCATTAGGGGCTTCTTCTTATGGAATGATTCTTTCAGCTCTGGCTATGCGAGATGAGAATGTACGTGAAGATCTTGAAAAAATTACGGTATCGACCTTAATTTGTCATGGTAAAAAAGATACTGTTTGTTCGTATGAAGTGGTGGAAGAAATGACCCAATTGATTTCTAAAACTGTTGTAGTACCCTTTAGAAAGAGTGGACATGCGATTTTCCATGATGAAACAAAAAAATTGAATCGAACGATGCTGATGTTTATTCAAAATAAGAACTAAAAAAAGAGCTAAAAACAAAACTGTTTCTAGCTCTTTTTTCTAATAGTCATTTTTCACATAATTCTAGTAGACTTATGCTGATTGAAATTGGCTTTGATAAAGATCAGCATAGAAGCCGTCTTGTTCTAATAAGTCGTTATGGTTGCCCGTTTCAATAATATTTCCTTTGTCCATGACTAAAATTAAATCTGCATTTTTAATCGTCGACAATCGATGAGCAATCACAAAGCTGGTTCTGTCCAACATGAGATGATCGATTGCTTGTTGGATTTTAATTTCCGTTTTAGTATCGATACTTGAAGTTGCCTCATCTAAGATCATGACTTTCGGA
>NZ_JBEMBC010000188.1:0-763 GCF_040274425.1 Carnobacterium sp. | reverse complement strand
ATTAGAAGCTAAACAAGGTGAAGAAGAAGCTCCAGTAGAAGAAGCATCTGCTGAGTAATTCACTTTTAGAAAAGGTGATAAGTGGATGAAACCCTTATCACCTTTTTTTGAGAAAACTTTAGTGATTATCGTGAATGATTGAAATGTCACACTTTTTCACTTAAAGTATGAAGAGTAAATTAAATTTTTTATATATTTTGAGGAGGACACTCAACATGGCAAACATTTCTGCACAATTAGTAAAATAATTACGTGAAAAAACAGGCGCAGGTATGATGGACTGCAAAAAAGCATTAGTTGAAACAAACGGTGACTTAGATGCAGCAATCGATTTCTTACGTGAAAAAGGTTTAGCTGCTGCTGGTAAAAAAGCTGACCGTATCGCTGCTGAAGGTACTACTTACATTTTAGAAAGCGGTAACGAAGCAATCCTTTTAGAAGTAAACGCTGAAACTGACTTCGTAGCGAAAAACGAAAAATTCCAAGTTCTAGTTTCTTCATTAGCTGAGCAATTACTAGCTGGTAAACCAGAATCAGTAGAAGCAGCATTAGAATTAGAAAAAGATGGCGTGAAAATTGTTGATCAAATTTCTACAGCTACAGCTACAATCGGCGAAAAAATCTCTTTACGTCGTTTTGAAATTAAAACAAAATCAGATGCAGATGCATTCGGTTCATACTTACACATGGGTGGCCGTATCGGTGTATTAGTAGTTCTTGAAGGTTCTACTGACGCTACATCTTTAGCAGCTGCAGCGTCAGT
>NZ_JBEMBC010000187.1:0-808 GCF_040274425.1 Carnobacterium sp. | reverse complement strand
GAGCTTCTCCCGCTTGGGACGAAGCACCAAGGATCTGATTGACCTGGTCACCTACTTCGAGGAGCAGGACGTAAAGCTGGTCAGCCTGAAGGAGAACTTCGATACAACCACCCCGCAGGGGAGGCTCATGATGACCGTCTTCCAGGCCTTCAGCCAATTCGAGCGTGATTTGATTGTGGAGCGGACGAAAGAGGGGCTCCAGAGTGCCCGTGCCCGAGGTCGGATAGGCGGAAGACCACGTGTGAACAAACGTGATATTGAACGAGCCGTGAAACTGTATGAGAGCAAAGCGTATAGTGGCAAAGAGATTACAGAAATGACTGGTATCAGTAAAGCTACTCTCTATCGATATATAAAGAGTAAGAAAAAATAACGCATTTTAAGCCAATTTCATATTTAAAAGTGAGTCACTTGTTCACGTTACTGAGCTAAAAGGTATTTTTGCCCATATCTTTCGTTAAGATTTATGTTGCAACCTATAGTTATAAGAAATGAATATGGCAAAAAGTGATTAGGTAATGTTTATTAATCCATGATCATTAGTCTTAAGTTATGAAACAAAATATGTAAAATATTCTAAAAACTAAGTTTATTATTAAAAAAATTAAACAGTCAAAAGATTGTTTGTTGGTTGAGCTATTAAAATTTAGTAATTATACAAATAATAAAGAATGCTTTCCAACAAAACACAATATATAGTTTTAATTTTGTTTGAAAACACAACATATAGTACTATAATACATATGTAGGGAATCCCTTCGCCAAAAGTGTTCCTACATATAGAATAAAGAGAGGAGATAATAGTCAT
>NZ_JBEMBC010000186.1:0-866 GCF_040274425.1 Carnobacterium sp. | reverse complement strand
TTCCCTTTAATGATCTCCATAATTTCTTCATGTGGCAGATCTTTTGCTTGTAGTTCTTTATAAGCATTATGTGTCTCTACATCTACATAATCTGTGATATCTTGAAATTCTGGATCTGTCATACCAATTTCTTCACCTTGAAAAACATAAGGTGTTCCACGCATCAAGTGAATCGTTTGTGCTAATAATTTAGCAGAAGCTTCAAAGTGATTCACAGGATCTCCAAAACGGCTGATTGCGCGAGGCTGATCATGATTATTCAAGAACAGTGCATTCCAGCCATTACCTTTAGACATGCCTTCTTGCCAATCATTTAGCAACTCTTTTAATTCCATAAAATCAAATGGTGTTTTGCTCCATTTTTCTCCATTTAAATAATCGACTTTTAAATGATGGAAACTAAAGACCATCGATAATTCTTGTTTTTCAGGATTGGAATAAGAAATTCCATTTTCAATTGTTGTGGAAGACATTTCTCCAACTGTCATGATGTTCGGGTATCTTCCATACGTTTCTTGATTCATTTCATGAATAAATTCATGTGTTATTGGTCTATCAGTATATAAAGATTTTCCCACGCCATCTTCCGCATCTACCAATACTTCATCTTTCCCAATAACATTGAGTACATCAAAACGGAATCCTTTTACGCCTTTTTCTAACCAAAAATTGACTACGTTAAAAAGCTCTTTTCTTACTTCTGGATTACGCCAGTCTAAATCAGCTTGCGTAACATCATACAAATGCAAATATTCTTTTCCAGTATCCCTAAAAGAAGCCCAAGCTGGACCTCCAAATTTTGAGACCCAGTTTGTCGGGTGGCTTCCATCTGCTTTTGGTTCACGTAAGATATAATAATCTTGGTA
>NZ_JBEMBC010000185.1:0-920 GCF_040274425.1 Carnobacterium sp. | reverse complement strand
CCGCGAAACAGTGGCGATAGAATAACCGGATTCCAGTGCAACTTCTTTTATAGTCGCCATTCCTTTCACACTCCTGATCTATTAATTGTATCTATTATCAGTATAGCCTAATGATTATAGTTTTTAAACGAAATGATAGAAAATGTTTGTTTTTAGTAAATTATTTTACTTTAAATTGCTTCTTAGATTCTTTATAATAGTATAACTTTTTTCTTTTTCTTCATAAACGAAAAGAAAAACTCCTCAATAAATCAAGGAGTTTTTTTTATTAACTGAATAGTTGATTCTCTAGCAATCAGCTCATTTGGCAATTCAATAGTGATTAGTTTATCTTCACCTTCAATTAATTCAATGAGGTTCGTCACTGAAACTGAACCTAATTTTTCATATGGGTATTTTACAGTTGTAATAGTTGGTGTAACGATAGAAGTAACTTCATATCCACCAAAACCCGATAATGAAAAGTCAGTCGGAATACTAAGTCCTAATGTGTGCGCAGCTTTCATAACAGCTAACGCTATATTATCTGTAGCACAAAGTACGTAGGTAGCCGATGTTGTGGCTAACACATTCATCGCTTTTTCATACGCTTTTGAAAAAGAAAAATTTGCTTCAACAATCTCAATAGTTGTATCTGAATTTTTTTTAAGAGCTTCTAAAACACCTTTTGATCTTAATTGGCCTACTGCTTGATCTTCTTCAAGAACGGTAAAATACAGAAAATCCTTATGCCCTAATTCTGTTGCGTAACTCCCCAACTTATATCCTGCCTCATACTCTTGATGGACGATCGTATTCAGTCCTTCTGCAGATTGGCCAAGCAGCAATACGGGAATGTTGACTTCTGCTATAGCTTTTCGATGAGCTGGGGTTACAACTGTAGCCAAAAGGATGATCCCATCTACTTTTTGTTTTGCCAA
>NZ_JBEMBC010000184.1:0-920 GCF_040274425.1 Carnobacterium sp. | reverse complement strand
CGACATTGATCATTGCGTTAGTCATAGGGTTGATTATTAGTATCATACAAGCAACAACACAACTTCAAGAGCAAACACTAAGTTTTGTGCCTAAAATCTTAGCTGTAATCGTTTCGTTAATCGTTTTTGGAAATTTTATGCTGAATAGTCTGGTTGGATTTACTCAGAAAATTTTTGAAATGATTGCGGCACTTTGAGAGGGTAAACATGACTATACAACTGCAAACAATCATTTTAATATTTATACGGGTAACTTCTTTTATAGTAGTGAGTCCAGGGTTCTCCATTAAAGGTCTACCAAGTGTAGCTAAAATTGCTTTATCCATGGGAATCACGCTTGCAGCTTATTCAGCAGTGCCCGTGATGGAGCAAGAAGCAGGCACATTTATGTTCGCTATACTGATCTTAAAAGAAGTTCTGCTTGGGATTGCGATTGGTTTTATTACAAAACTCTTTTTTTCTGCAGTTGAAATTGCAGGGAATTTTGTAGACTTTCAAGTTGGGTTTTCAATGGGAGCTGTTTACGATCCAAGTATGGGGATAAACGTTTCCTATTATGGGAAAATTTATTATTGGTTGTCCATGTGTGTATTCTATTTGACCAATCTTCATCATGTTGTGATTAAAAGTTTGATTCAATCGTTTCAAACGATGCCAATATCTAGTACTAATATAGGTGATTTTGGTGTTGAAGGAATGATGAAGTTATTAGGTATTATTTTTGAGTTGGCGTTTAACTTATCCGCACCAATGGTAATTGTCGCTTTATTGACGGAAGTTATCTTAGGATTGATTTCACGATCGGTTCCTCAAATCAATGTCTTGATTTTAGGAATGCCTTTAAAAATCGTGGCAAGTTTTGTGATCATGCTGATTTTACTCCCAACTTTAATTGAAAACATTCATGAAATATTGCCGTT
>NZ_JBEMBC010000183.1:0-959 GCF_040274425.1 Carnobacterium sp. | reverse complement strand
AGCAGAGTTGATACAAGCGGACTTACTGGTTGTGTTGACGGGCGTTAATAATATCTATATCAATTACAATCAACCCAATCAAAAACAACTTAATGAAGTAACGGTTACCGAAATGAAAAGCTATATTGCTGAGCATCAATTTGCTGCAGGAAGTATGTTACCTAAAGTAGAAGCTGCAATTGCGTTTGTAGAAAATTCAAAAAATGGAAAAGCAATTGTTACATCTTTAGAAAATATCGAATATGTTTTAACAGAAGGCGCGGGAACAATTATTACAAAATGATGTAAGCGCTATTAAAAGGAACACATAATAAAGCAAAAAAGCCTTTATTCAGAAGGCTTTTTTTGCTTTCGTGTTATACTTATATTGTGAATGATTTATCTATCGGCAAGTGTTTAAGGATGAACAGCATGAATAGGAGTGTTTAGATGACAACCATTCAAAAAAAGGTAATCAACTTATATGAACTACGGTACAAGCCTATCTTTTCAGAATTTACTGATCCCGAATTTAATCTTCTGCGAAAGAATATGTATCTGCGTAAGTATAAAAAGGGGCAAATTCTCTTTGACGAAGGAGACATTCGTGAAAAAATATTTTATTTAGTCGACGGATTGGTTAGACTTGAAAAATATGACGAAAGTGCTTTTTACACGTACACTGACTATGTGAAAAAAGAAACATTGTTCCCTTATGGTGGAATGTTTTCCGATAAGGTTTATCATTACTCTGCGTATGCTTTAACAGATATAGAGTTGTATTATATTCCAACAACTCTTTTTGAAAGTCTGATAGAAAAAAATCCTAAACAAATGATTTTCTTCTATCATAAACTATCTAAAATTCTTAAAAGTCATGAAGAAAGATTACAGTATTTGGTCGTATCAAATGCCACAAATCGGATCATTAAAGCATTAAATTATTTAATGAAAGAGTTGGGAGACTACTCCAATCCAAC
>NZ_JBEMBC010000182.1:0-1026 GCF_040274425.1 Carnobacterium sp. | reverse complement strand
CTTATAATGTCTAAAACTTTTACTGTTGTCATTTTTTACACCTCTACTGAAATCCTGTGACTAGCGATTCAACCACTAAATACCATCCATCAACTAAAACAAATAATAATAACTTAAAAGGCAAAGAAATCATGACGGGAGACAACATAAACATCCCCATCGACATTAATATACTGGCCACTACAATATCTATAACTAAAAACGGAATGAAAATTAAAAATCCAATACTGAATGCTGTCCGTAGTTCACTAATAATAAAAGCTGGAATAGCTACCGTTAAAGGAAGATCATTCACATCTGCTGGTTTTGCCGTCTCAGATATATCTAAGAATAATTGAATGTCTTCATCTCTTGTTTGCTTGTACATAAACTCTTTTATGGGCAACTCTGCTGATTCAAATGCTGCTTGTCCACTTATTTCTTCATTTATGTAGGGCGTAATCGCTTCATTCATAACATCAGTATAAACAGGCTGCATAATAAACAAGGATAAAAACAATGCGATTCCCATTAATACCAAATTAGGAGGATTTTGTTGCGTTCCTAACGAGCTTCTGACAAATGAAAGTACAACAATGATACGTGTAAAACAAGTCGTCAATACTAAAAACGTTGGGGCTAAACTAAGGGCAGTCGTCAAAAGGAACAATTGCACAACTTGGGAGGTTTCTCCAGTTTCACTTCCTAGAGCCTCTGACAATCCGCTTAACCCATCTGTTATTTCTGCAGCCGTAACGACTTGCGGAAAGAGCAAACTACTCATTAAAAAGAGGGTAAAGGTTAAAATTAAAATCTTTTTCTTTTGCAACTTTATTTCCTCTTTTCATAGAAAGATTGATACTGAGACTGTAATGATTTAAAGGTTTGAATGGCTTTTTTTTCCGAATGAAGTTTCTTTGACTTCATTGGGGCAACTAATTTTGTTTCATCTATACTTGCTGTAATTTTTTCTTTTTCTTCTGCAGTTAGTTCTCTTAATATTTCATTGCGCGTATCTGTAAAACTCATTAAGTAGTACGTGTCCGC
>NZ_JBEMBC010000181.1:0-1087 GCF_040274425.1 Carnobacterium sp. | reverse complement strand
TAAAATTGAGCATATTAAACAACGTAAATAAGTTATCCTTAATAATTTGAGTATTTGTCTTAGTAACTTTTGTTGTATATTGATTAGTTTGTCCCTGACTACCACGTATTTCTACCTCTTGGCGACTTAAACCTTTTAATTTTTCGTTTGGCAAACTGCCCATAATAAAAATAACCCCTTATATATTTTGAACTAATCTAATGTTAGATTTATGTCCTTTTAGCAGTATACCTGAAAACATTTATATGGTGCAAACTGTTAACAACGTCTGTTACGGTGTCTGTAATTTGAATAATCAATCATTAACAATAAGTAACAGAAAATAAAAAACAAGAATCAAAAGCAGTAAAAACAAAGAAATACCTAGACTATTAGTATCAAATAATTGCATCATGTATTATAATAAATCGATAATTTGAGTATCAACTAGTAGTACCAAGATTTATTTTGAAGTGCTAGTATCTGACTAAAAACACCACAATCTTAGTGAATGAAAACTCTACTCTTTTTTCTACTTTCAAGATTAAAGAACTTTTTAAAAAAATCACAGATACACTCTAAATTTATAACTCAAATAAACTATGAACTATTCAAACTAGTTTGTACCATTTTTGTTATCTAAATAAATAAATGTAGGTTTAGCTTTTAACATCTATGTTATTATGAAGTTAGCAATTATTTTATATAAGATAAGCAAATAAAAAGAATGTTTATTCTACTAATGTTCAATTTTTTCATTTTTGATTGCTTCTAATTTTTTTATAAGACCCTATATTACTTGGATAAAACTGTACAAATATATTAAACAAACTGACTTAAAAAGGAGATTTCCATGCATTATTTTAAACATTCTAAACTATTTTTATGGACCATTTGGCTTTTAGCCTTAGTCCTCATTATTTACTTTTCAACTCAAATCAGCTTTGTTTTTCAGCCAATAATTGTTTTATTTTCGACACTTTTCATTCCAATTCTAAGTGCAGGATTTTTATTTTACTTATTAAATCCAATAATCAGTGTCATGCAAAAATTAAAAATCCAACGTAGTTACGCTATTATCTTAGTCATGGTTTTTTTTCTTGGTGTA
>NZ_JBEMBC010000180.1:0-1099 GCF_040274425.1 Carnobacterium sp. | reverse complement strand
CAAAGAAATCAGTTTGTTGAAGGAAACCTTTTCCGCAATTCTTTAGTTGGAATAAACATAATAAAATAAACCCATCATTCTTTATGCAAAATAGAGTATGATGGGTTTTGTGTCTTTTAGTAGTGGGGTGGTCATACCCCGAGTATTTCTTTCAAGCCTTGTTTATGACTTTCGTACTGCTTTCATTTATGGTTTGTTGTATACAAATCAAGTAAGGTGGTGAGTACTGTGAGGAAAATCAAAACAAAGCTTTGAAATGGAACGGCAGCTGTTGCTACACGTCCTCAAAAGAACTCAAGCCGACTGTCAGAAATCGATTTCAATCAGAGTGACTCCCTTTGGGAGAAAGGAACGAACGAAAGGCATAACCGCATGCTCCGAGAATCTATCCCAAAGGGAGTCACTCTGCGTCCATTGTCCTATTCGTATTTACTGGAAGTAACCGATACGATCAACCACAGACCAAGAAAAATAATGGGCTATACAACACCTGCAGAACGCCTTCAGGAAGAACTGGCCGATTTACAAGCAGATTAAGGTGTTTTGTTGGTTCTATTTGGGTCAGAACCACCAACAACTCACCTGAAAAATGGTAAGGGATGAAACACTCCCTACTGTCAATGGCTTCAAAGCATTGGTAATACTGGATTATTGAGTAATTCGCTGTCTATAAAGGTTTTTAAAATTTTTTATGCATTTGATATTGCAATTAAGCGAATGAAAGTAAGCACAAAATAATTGACAACCATCCATCATTCTTGTATATTTATTAAAAATATATGAAACTTTGATGAGATAAGTAGCTGGGAAAGAAACCATAGAGAGTCTGCGAATGGTGAAAGCAGATGTTTCGGAATCAGCGAAGATGGTCTTTGAGTTATCACGTGTGAGGGAAACTTAGCAAGTGACGGGTACGCCCGATAGCGCGTGAAGGGATGACAGTCCCTTGCTGAGATAATCTTTATAATTATGAACAAAGGTGGTAACGCGAGCATTCGCCCTTTCAATAGGGGGAGTGCTTTTTTTATATATTTTAATACATTTTGGAGGCAAAAATATGGAGCAATCATTTGTAAGGGAAATGACATCAAAGCATCTA
>NZ_JBEMBC010000179.1:0-1155 GCF_040274425.1 Carnobacterium sp. | reverse complement strand
ATACAAATACTGAGAGAGTAACGATTGCCTAAAGAAATAGAGTGACTTTACAAATGAAACTAAAAAAGATTGATTTAATCTATAAACCAATTATAAACGTTGAAAGGTAAATAATGAAATAATAGGGCTTTAAACCAAAAAAAGTCTATGAACGTGTTTACTTAACCGCTCATAGGCTTTTTACTTTGCTTATTGATTAAATAAAATGAATTGATTCTTGGTATCAGATCGTTTGTTTTTTAGTATTGAATAAAAAAGGTAACAGAATTCCAATGAAGTAATTAATGGAAGCAACTAACATAAATAAACTTTAAAACTAGTGACAATGACGACTAACCTCATAAGTATATAAGATAAAAGCCAATCCGCTTAATCAACTCACATACAATTCCTGAAAAAATTAAGCCAACTACCCAAAGTTTAGTATTTGTTTCGCTGTCAGCTTTGATTACACTAAGTTGAATAATGACATATAAGATGACTAAAAAGGGTGAAAGTAATATGAAAATTTAAATGATAGATTTTTCTTTATTAGTGTATAAGCTAGAAATAACAAAATAAATACCGGCTATACCTAAAATAATAATGTAACCACTAATTAATCCAGCAGCGAGATAACCACCTAATGTTAACCCTAAAGCAGCTAAAAGCTGAGAACCTTGGAAAGAAAGAGAAGCAAAACTTAAATAAGAAGCTTGTTTGTCTTCGGGTATCAAACTCACTTGACGGGCATTTAGAATAGGAGCAGAAGCCAATTCTCCAATGGTTGCTATAATTGCTAATGGAATCAAGAAGTAAATACTATTGGCAGAAGCCATTAAGCCATACCCGGTCACATAAACCAATAATCCAATGAGTACAACAGTGCGTTCGTTTTTCTTCTCTGTTAACCTTGAAACAATGAATGTAAAACAAACAACCATAATAGTGTTGATCACTTGTAAAATACTAAGCATCCTCACACCGTCAATAGGTACAGAAAATAATGTGATTGGCTTAAATTCTTTTGATAAACGAATTCCAGTATAGTTTTGTAATGAAAATTCTGCAGCGCTATAAAGAGCAATCCCTAAAATTAAAATAACCCACCGTTTATCTTTAGCAGCAATATAATAATTGGTAAACAGATCATGAAAAATTGTTTTTCCCTTTGTG
>NZ_JBEMBC010000178.1:0-1180 GCF_040274425.1 Carnobacterium sp. | reverse complement strand
CAATGACTGCTGCTGCAATCCATTCACTCTTAGTAAATATTTTTTCTTTATTTTCTTTTTGTACCCAAGCATAAATAATGATTCCTGGTGCGTACAACAACATTGTTAGCAGTAAGTAATCCACTCCACCCGCATAAATCAACCAAATAGCATAAATACTAGCTACTATTCCAATAAAAATATTTTGATTACGGCGTTTTGTGTCACTTGTTTCCATTAATGACAGTTTTAATTGATAAAATGCTGTAAATGCATAAGGAATTAAAATAGCTGATGAAGCCAATGAAAAAGCGAAATTGTAAGCTCTTGAACTGATTAAAAAAGTGAATAAGAACAATTGGATCAGTACATTTGTAAATAATAACGAATTAACAGGTGCGCCATTTTTATTTTCTTTAATAAAAAATTTAGGGAAAGCACCTTGTTTTGCTGCTTGAAATGGCAATTCAGCCGCAAACATGGTCCAAGCAAGCCAAGCGCCCGATACAGAAATGATCACACCAATATTAATCAACACTGCACCCCACTTACCAACGACACTTTCTAACAAATAAGCCATTGCAGGTTGAGGTAAGTCAGCTAATTCAGGTCTAGTTAAAACGGCCATTGATAAAATCGTTGTGAGTAGGTAAATGGCAATCACGGTTACTAAACCGATAATCGTCGCTTTACCAACATCAGATTTATGCTTAGCTCGACCGGAAAAGACAACTGCTCCCTCAATACCAATAAATACCCATACCGTAACTAACATCGTACCTTGAACTTGATCCATCACTTCTTTAAATGAAAAATTCCCGGAGATCGTTCCCCAAAAATCAGCTGTAAAAACATCTAATTTAAAGGCTACAAACATGGCTACAAAAAAGATCGCTAACGGGATCAATTTTGCTGCTGTGACAATTGCATTGATAAAGGAAGCCGTTTCAACTCCTTTTAATATAAGTGCATGAACCAACCAAAGCATGACAGATGCCCCGATAACCGAAGCTAAGTTCTGACCGTCGCCAAAAATAGGAAAAAAATACCCGATTGAACTGAATAGTAATGTTCCATAAGCAACATTTCCTAAAAATGCTGATAACCAATAACCCCATGCTGAATTGAATCCCATATATTTTCCGAATCCTTCTTTAGCGTAACTATAAATCCCAGCATCCAAGTCAGGACGCTTAGCAGA
>NZ_JBEMBC010000177.1:0-1190 GCF_040274425.1 Carnobacterium sp. | reverse complement strand
CGGATTAAATGAATTCAGGTTATCAAGTAGCGTTTGAAAAAGGAGCACAAAAGGCTTTAAAAAAGATGGATAAACACCAGTCTCTTTTAATTATGGGAGGGATTCAACAGAACTTAGGGAAGTGTACAGATACTCGGACACAGTGTAAAGGACTGACCGCCAATCATTCAGGAGAATGGCGTTATAGAATTGGAGATTATCGCTTAATTGCTGATATCAATGACGAGACAATCACTATTTTAATGTTAGAGATTGGCCATAGGAAAGATATTTATAAATGAACGATTGAAATTAAGTAAATCCTATTAAACAAAAAAATCGGCTACTTTTTAAGTGACCGATTTTTTTTAGTTTATTTAGATTGAGTACTTAAGAAAACAATTGTATTTTCAATACTATCTTGTTGAGTGGCTTGAATTAGAAATTGCGTTTCTAGACACTCTTTCATTTCTTCAACGAGTATTAAAATGGAACTATTAATGGGCACATAGACGTTTGCTGATAGCATAATAATCACCTCCTGCTGTTTGTTATAAGTAATAACGAATAGGAGGTGATCAAGTGTTACCTAGACTTCTTTCAATATATGAAATTGCTTAAATTAGTGTATTTAGAATCTTATTAAATCAAGATTCTTTTTTTACTCTAGGAGCACTTGCTAAAACCAATCCGCCTTCTAATTCTTGATTGCTCATTACTACGATATACTATTCTAAAAGGTGTATTCCTCTTTTTACTGATTCTACTGAAGAAAAAAAAGAATTAACGTCAATACAAAGAATATCTCTTTTTGGTTGGTGTGAGTAGTCCATTTTTATCATCTTTCATACACCCTCTTTAGAATATTTTATACGCTAAACCATTTCTCAAAATTAATTTTTCCATTCGCTATAGCCATTTAAAATAATTATATATATTACATACATGCAGGGAATAAATATAGCAAATAGGATTATCTTTATAATCCAACGTACTGTCGAAAATATAGCCCCAATAAGTATATACAGCATAAAAAAAACAAATACGGACATTATTAACAATAGAATAATTAAAATAAAATTTTTAATTATTCTATTGTTAATCTTTAAAACAGCTGATAATATTTCTTCAAAAAAAATTAAAATGAATTCCATTTAAAAGCTCCTTTTAAAAATCTATCCATCCATTATATATATAAATACACTAAATTA
>NZ_JBEMBC010000176.1:0-1231 GCF_040274425.1 Carnobacterium sp. | reverse complement strand
CTAATCGTAATAGGGATCATCCAAGGTACAAAGGTTGATAAGGCTCCTGCCAGAAAGCTCAACACTAAACAGATTCCAACTCTAAAGATCCGTTGCATCAATGCTTTGGTCGGAATTGGCTGATAATATAAAAATGCGAAAGCTCCCAGTGCTCCGAACGTTCCAATCTGCATATTGTTTAGCAAGTAACCTGCCATAAGCATAATTCCAGTAGTAAATCCCGCACCAAAAACACGTAACAAAGAATCTCTTGTTTCTTTTATCGTGATGATTTCTTTAAAAAAGCTCCTTTTCTTTTCCATTATAAAAACTCCTGATTCCATAATTGATTTTTTGTTCCTTTTTTCTTTGAATAAGCAATAATACTTTTACATTATTAGAGTTAACGTTGTTTTAATAATACTAATCAACTTGAACAACATTAAAGCCACTACAATACCTCAATTTTTAATAATTACTCGAAGTTTATTTTTGCTCCTTATCCTTTTTATATCCTATTCTTGTGGCTCTTATTCATTACCTTTCAAGTATACCGCCTTTACAAATAAAAAAAAGGGCGATTATTATGACAAATCCCCCATAATTTTGCCTTTATTGATAAATAAAATAATATAAAAAGCAAATAACAAGGAATTTTTTTGTTTAAGCAGATGTTATTAGAAAGAACTAGAAGCAAATAAAGCTATAAAAACCAATCATGCTAGCTGATTAGCTTCTATAGCTTTGTTTTTTTAGTCTATTAAAGTTTTTCTCCATAACGTTTAGTCCCTTTACTTATTGATATAAAAGATAACTAAAATGAAAAAGACCTAGAATAACTCTAGGTCCAATACTTTATTACTGCTCCATCTTTTCCTTCAACCGGATCATTTTCTGGTTGTTTAACACGTGCAACCGCTGGTTTGATCGCCTCGTAATCCTCTGCTTTTCCTTTTTGCATATCTGGTTCTAATCCATCAGGATAAGCACCGACTATTTTAAAATCAGGACTAGCATCAATTCTTTTATGGGCTACACCTGCAGGAAGAAATAAAACATCCCCTTTAGAAAAAGAATAGCACTGAGCATCAGGACCTCCAAGTTGCACAGTTGCTTCACCAGCAATACAAGCCAATACTTCATGGGTATTGGAATGAAAATGATGATAAGAAAAAATACCGTTTACCCATCCATTGGTATACCCGTTTTTTTCAAATAGATCCTGCACATTCTGTGCTGGATCAAATTCGTT
>NZ_JBEMBC010000175.1:0-1254 GCF_040274425.1 Carnobacterium sp. | reverse complement strand
TTTATCCATTAGTTTGTAAAAAGTTTTCGCAAAAAATGATCGGGTGGCTGACTCGCCATTCCTATCGATTCTTCTAGTTCCCACACAATCAAGTGCAGGATTATTATTTAGCATCATTAACATCTGCGGTAATAATTCAGGTGGATCTTGTAGGTCTGCATCCATAATGGTTACAAAATCACCACTTGCTTTTTGTAATCCCGCAAACATAGCTGCTTCTTTACCGAAATTTCTAGAAAAATCAATAAAATGAACGTTCATGTGTTGATAAACTAGTTCTTTAATTTTTGCTATCGTTCGATCTTTTGATCCATCGTTTACGAAGATATATTCAACTTCTTCATTCATTATTGCTCTTTGTTGCTCTATTGCCCCAAAAAATAAGGGAATAGTTTCTTCCTCATTATAGCAAGGTACGATAATTGTTAGCATATTTCCCTCCAATGAACTGAATTATTCATACAGAAATGTGTACAAAAAATGACCCCAAGAAGAATTGAACTTCCGACACCTCGTTTAGGAAACGAGTGCTCTATCCGCTGAGCTATGGGGCCAAAACCACTTCTATAAAAATGAAATTCTGCCTAAATGAGCCGAATAGTCACTTTTATAGACTGTGGTAAAAGAAAATTATTTGTTTTAGTAATTTAAACTAAGGCAATGCCTTGATAAACTCTTGCATCACTGCATAGTTTTCATCAAATACTTTCAAAGCACCATTCATTAGTCTATAATCGTTTTCTTTATGTGTATTCAGCAAATGTTCTAATTGTTCAATTGCTTCGTAATCAACATCTGGATAGTATCTTTTCGCAGTACCAACTCGATTAAGGACTAGGTTAGCCGCAGTAGATGGTTTTTTCAAAATAGTACGTTTAAATGTATCAATTCCAGTTAACCCGATTGTCTCAGACATTGCTCTACCACGGCCGTCCTCATTTAGAAGGATACTTGGTTTACGATTTGAAAGGAAGTACAAATGCGCATGTAATCTAAATCCAATATGTAAATCAATGTCATCGTATTTTTGATAATTATCAAATGAGTATGCTAAGTCAATACTGTTCATCCCTTTTGCTGCACCATATTCTGCTAAATCTGTTGTATTTGCTGCATCATCTTCTTTAGTAAACTCATCTACCTCACCTATACCACGGTGGAAGGCTAAAATTATTTCAGCTTCAGGATAAATTTTTTCAACTAAATCAATCATTTGTTTTGAGATATTTGAAAAACGAGGATGTTGTGCTGGTG
>NZ_JBEMBC010000174.1:0-1328 GCF_040274425.1 Carnobacterium sp. | reverse complement strand
AATCCAGAAGGTACACCAATTTTTCCTGCTTTATTCTTTACCATTTCTTGTGGAGCTTTATCTGGTTTCCACGCTACACAAGCGCCAATGGTTTCAAGAACATCTAAAAATGAAAAAGAAGGACGCTTTACTTTTTATGGCATGATGATTGCTGAAGGTGTGATTGCAATGATTTGGGCTGCAGCTTCTATGTCTTTATTTGATGGACAAACACTCAGCCAAATGATCAATAATGGGACGCCTTCACTTGTAGTCAATCAAGTGTCTTATATGTTGCTGGGTAGTGTATTTGGGACAGTTGCGATTATTGGGGTAATTGTGTTGCCGATTTCTTCAGGGCTTTCTGCATTTAGAAGTTTACGTACGATAACGGCAGATTACTTGCATATCAAACAAGATACACTGAAAAAAGTATTGATGGTGACCATTCCTTTATATATTATTTCTTTAATTTTAACGCAAGTTGATTTTAATATCTTATGGAGATATTTCAACTGGGCAAATCAAGTTACGGCAGTAATCTCTTTATTAGTCTCAACACGTTACTTGTATTTGAAAAATAAAAATTATTTTGTGACTCTTCTTCCCGGAATATTCATGCTTTATGCTTGTGTGGTTTATATATTTAGTGAACCAATTGGCTTGGGTATGGGATTGAGCACATTAACATATATCTTAAGCTCAATTTTAACACTTGGTATATTGGTCCTTTATTGGGAAACCGGTAAAAAGCAAAAAAGAAATTTGGATCCATCAGACGAATTGTTGAACGATCAATTGCCAATCGGTACATTTGCATCACATAACTAATGAAAATGGTTGTACGCAAAATTACTGGATCATTATTCTGAAGTAATCGTACAAAAAAAATACTGATTTGGATCATAAAATAAAAATGGTGGATTCTATAATGAAGTTAGCCACCGCTAACTAAAAAACGCCATGTGAATTTCATGTTATATTGAAGTTACCACTAACTCTCAATAGACAAGGATGAATTCACATGACGCAAACTAAGAATAACATAGATTCACGTAAGGGAAAACACCTTTCTTATGCGGAACGCTGCCAAATCGAGGTTCTAAAAAAAGAAAATTATTCAAACCGACAGATAGCTAAAGTTCTTGGTCGAGTTCCGCAGACCATTAATAATGAAATCAAAAGAGGTACTATTACACAACTTAAACGTCAAAAACAAAGTGGCAAGGTTTATGACTATTATGGCTCTGTTTATAGCGCTGACGCAGGACAAGCTCACTACGATAAAGAGCGTCTGAACTCTGGTAGACGGCCCAAATGGGCCGATACAGACGATTTTATTAACTGGG
>NZ_JBEMBC010000173.1:0-1495 GCF_040274425.1 Carnobacterium sp. | reverse complement strand
CAACGCTCTGTAATTCGCATTGAATCCTTTACACGGCTACAAGCAACCCCTATTCCTCCAAAAATTTTGTATAATCAGTTTTAGAAATCTACCAACACTAAAAATTATAGACCCAAAATTTACTGTCTAAATTATCTGCGAATGTAAAATAATATGTGAACCTAATGAGCTTGAGAAGTCCCATGGTTTTACGAGAGGGATTTTTCAAGTTCTTTATATTTGAGTTAATGGATGTTCTTGAGGATATGTTATACTAAAACAACTAGAGGAAATGACATAAATTATATAAGATGAAGTGAGTGAGGGCAATGGCGAAATACAAAAATGTCGCAGATGAATTACGGAAACAAATTAAACAAGGGAATTACCCAAAAGGCGGTCAATTGCCCAATCAAAACGAATTAGCAGAAAAATTTGATACAAGTAGAGTCACGATAAAAAAAGCACTAGATTTATTATCAGTCGAGGGTCTGGTTTTCTCAGTTCAAGGTTCTGGCACATATATCAAAAAAAATATTGCACAGATATCTGATACAGGAATTAAAATCGGACAAAATATTGGTTTAACTCATCAAATAGGAGAACAGACCGAATTAGTTAATAAGGTACTGGCTTTTAACGTTCGATTTCCAAGCGATGAAGAATGTGAACAATTAATGATCAAAAATGAATCTCCGGTATATGAAATCAAGCGATTAAGAGTTATTAATAATAGACCTTATTCGATAGAATACTCATTACTTCCTGTAGAACTTGTACCAAACATAACTCCTGCTATCTTAGAGCACTCAGTTTATGATTACATTCGCCAAGATGTTGGGCTGGTTTTTGGTGGGAATCAGCAGTTTATAAAGGCTGCTCCTCCTAATGAAGAAGACCGACAGTATTTAAATTGTAAAGATAATGAACCCGTTCTAGAGGTTACAAAAGTCATGTTTCTTGAAAATGGTAGACCTTTCGAATATTCAAAAGTGAGGCACCGTTATGACATGGTAGAAATGTGCTTTAATAATACACAGCATGAGTAAAATTTAATTAAAATAGGGAATAGATTCGAATAATTAAACCGATAAACTTCGAGTCTGCATCCTATAAATAAGATTAGAAATAAGTATATTGAAAATCAGAAGAATATCTCTTGAATAAATTGGATTAATTTTTAGAAACTTAAATAAAAATAGTTGACAATTTTGTAGAAAGCATGTAAAGTTATAGGAGTTGTTAGAGCAAGTAACTTTCAAAAATATGAATAAAAATTCTTTTTAAATAATTTTTATTAAAAAGTTATTGACATTTAAAAAATAACTTGTTATTATATAGAAGTTGCAACGGACTGTTACAACACACTTTAGACCTTTGAAAACTAAACAAAGTAAGATGAACCAAATGTGAGGGTGACTCAGCAGTGCTGAGTCAATAGTAACAAAATTAGTGAATAATTATTCGCTAGCAATCAATATGAGCTTCAAGCATCATTTTATATGAGAGTTTGATC
>NZ_JBEMBC010000172.1:0-1519 GCF_040274425.1 Carnobacterium sp. | reverse complement strand
CTGGTGAAGCAACTGTGCAACTTGGAGGTCCTGATGCTCAGTGCTATTCTTTTTCTAAAGGGGATGTTTTATTTCTTTCTGCAGGTGTAGCCCATAAAAGAATTGATGCTAGTCCTGATTTCATAATAGTGGGCGCTTATCCTGATGGACTAGAACCAGATATGCAAAAAGGAAAAGCAGAGGATTACGAGGCAATCAAACAAGCGGTTGCATGTGTTAATCAACCAGAAAATGATCCTGTTGAAGGAAAAGATGGAGCAGTAATAAAGTATTGGACCTAGAATTATTCTAGGTCTTTTTTATGCTAGTTAGTTTTTATATCAATAAGTAAAGGGACTAAACGTTATGAAGAAAAACTTTAATAGTCTAAAAAAACAAAACTATAGAAGCTAATCAGCTAGTATGATTGGCTTCTGTAGCTTTGTTTTGCTTCTAGCTCTTTCCATTAAGGTCTGCTTAAACAAAAAAATTCCTTGTTATTTGCTTTTCATATTATTTTATTTATCAATAAAGGCAAAATTATGGGGATTTGTCATAATAATTGCCCTTTTTTTAATTTGTAAAGGCGATATACTTGAAAGGTAATGAATAAGAGCCACAAGAATAGGATATAAAAAGGTTAAGGAGCAAAAATAAACTTCGGGTAATCACTAAAAACTGAGCCATTGTAGTGGTTTTAATGTTGTTCAAGTTGATTAGTATTATTAGAACGATGTTAACTCTAATAATTTAAAAGTATTATTGCTTATTCAAAGAATAAAAAGAACAAAAAATCAATTATGGAATCAGGAGTTTTTATAATGGAAAAGAAAAGGAGTTTTTTTAAAGAAATTATCACTATAAAAGAAACAAAAGATTCTTTGTTACGTGTTTTTGGTGCGGGATTTACTACTGGAATTATGCTTATGGCAGGCTATTTGTTAAACAACATGCAAATTGGAACGTTCGGTGCACTTGGAGCTTTCGCATTTTTATATTATCAGCCAATTCCGACCAAAGCATTGATGCAACGGATCTTTAAAGTTGGGATCTGTTTAGTGCTGAGTTTTATGGCAGGAGCCTTATCAACCTTTGTACCTTGGATGATCCCTATTACGATTAGTATAATCAGTTTAATTAGTCTTTTAATTTTCAGAATCCTCCATTTGCCAAATCCAGGATCCTTCTTTGTAATTATGGTAGGTTCTATGGGAACAGGTTTAACGTTGCCTCTTGCGGGGATTATTTGGGCTACGATTTATGTAGCTTGTGGAGTTTTGGTTGCGATTTTAATGGCTAGTTTAGTTGGTGTGTTGCACAGAAAGCTTATTGAAGAAAAAGAAGAGTATAAATCTGAATCATTTAAGACGAAATTTCTCTATGCTATAAAGCACGATCAAGAATTACTATTGTCTTCTATTCATCATGCAGGAATAATCTTTTTTGCTACTTATCTGGGTTTAGCACTAGAATTGGGTAATCCATATTGGATAACGATTTCTTGTGCGGCTGTGCTTCAAGGAAGAAAGCTAAATGTCAT
>NZ_JBEMBC010000171.1:0-1630 GCF_040274425.1 Carnobacterium sp. | reverse complement strand
TTCCCAGGTCCTGTATCAAACGCAAGAACATCTTCCATTTGTGCTCCAGCAGGGATTACCGTCACGTTGCCGATGCCGCCAATATTTTGCAATAAACGCGTTTGTTTTTCATCTCGGTATAAGACAAATTCAGAATACGGGACTATTGGTGCGCCTTGTCCTTTTACTGCCATATCCCGCGTTCTAAAATCAGAGACGACTGTCGTTTGTGTTTCTTCTGCAATAATCGCTGATTCGCCAATTTGCAATGTTGAGGCGAATTGATGAGCACCGGGTACGGGCAAATGGTAAATGGTTTGGCCATGAGAAGCCACAAAATCAACTTTTCCAAGTGGAAAGTCTGCTTTTTTACAAACGGCTTTAGCTGCTTCACTAAAGACATATCCTAATTCAACATTTAAACTGCAGATTTTATCCACGGAAGACGTTTCAATCGATAAGACTTCTTTGATTTTTTTAACAATTTCAGTACTTAATGGATAAGTTGTAAATTCCATCAACTGAACGGTTGTATCGGTATTTATTCCATGAATCTCCACGAGTGCTGCGTCAACTCCATCTAATGATGTGCCTGACATGATTCCGACTGCAAAGGTCATTTTATCACCTCGATTATTTTTTTAGAGCATTCAATTCTTTTTGCATCTCGATCATTTGCATGATCAAGGTTTGTTCCGCCATTGAAGTCATCAATTGGTCTTGCGCATGGATCAACAGTAAACTGATTTTGATGTCTTCTCCGCGAATCTCGTCTTGAACCAATTTCGTTTGGGTATTGTGAGCCAAATTCATTTCTTTTTTGCATTCTTCCATCAATTGATTACATTCTTCGTATGAACCAGCACGTGCTTTTTCTAAAGCTTCATACGCTAGCGCACGAGCATTTCCTCCATGTCCAATAATATCAAAAATGATCATTTCTAAGTCTTCCATTTACTTCGTCTCCTTTAGTTGCTTTTTAAGTTAAATTGAAATTTTTGCCATGGCTTTAAATAATCCAATAAGAATTGTTCTTCTTCTACCACATGTCCGACTACATTTGATTTGCCAGAGTTTTTCATTGGCTTCAAGGCTACTTGTAATTCACCGGCATAATGCGCGTATAAAGATGTTTCGATAACAATATCACCTTTTTTCATGTCCGGTGTGTTGAACGGAACAAATTCATGCCCTTTATATTTCACACGGCTTTGCGTCGAACGGATCACATAGTCCGATACGTCTCCACGGTTAAAGTGAAATTCTTCTGTAACGATTTTTGCTTCCAATTCAGGAACGTCTGCTTCTAATTCGCATGTTAGTGTTAATTGGTAAGGATTCAATTCACTCAATGCTTTAAGTTCCGTTTCACTGGCAAAAGCATTGGCAATGATCACATCGTCGATCACTTCAGTAGCCCATAGATGTTTGGCTTGAACCTCAATCGGCCATTCTCGGTGCATCTCAAGTGTGCACAACCCTTCATCCACTGGCCAAGGCCCAATATGAGCAGAAGGTGAATTCACAAAAGCAGCCGTTACTAGCCTATGTTCTTTGTATTGCTTACTCGTTTCGATAAAATGATCATAATTCAAACCCGTGTAGCGGTGTGGGTAAAAATTGTGACACCCCATTAAATTAGCCGCATTGG
>NZ_JBEMBC010000170.1:0-1704 GCF_040274425.1 Carnobacterium sp. | reverse complement strand
CCGCCAAAAGCATAGGCATGATTAATTTTATCTTTTGTTCCATGTCCAATAATTTCAGTATATGTATCACGGGGAATACTTAAAATAGTCATTTTTTCTTGTTGTTTATTAACTGTTAATAACATGACAGTATCCGAACGACCCTTTTCAGTTCGACCCAAATCTCCACTATCTGTTCCTAACAGTAGCATAGAAAAAGGGTGATCCTCTACTTTGACATCGACAGGTTCTGAACGCTTATTTTGAGTTGTAATATCTTGAAAGATGTTATCAGAAGTATTACGAAAATCTTTATATACTTTCCAGCCAAGTAGACCACTTCCAACACTTAAAAAAAGTATTAATATTACAATAATTTTTAATTTGCGATTTCGCTTATTTTTTTTGTATCTATCTTGATTCTTTTCTGAACGTTTATTTGACATAAAGATTCTCCTTTTAATTTATAATTACTTATAAGTTATTTTTTTTAACAAAAGTCACTTGTAAAATCAAGATAGGTATGTAGAAATCCATTACGTTATTTTCAAACTATTATTGCAGCTAAACAAGGTATAGGACTGATAATGATTATCTATATTAAGTTACTTTAACATCATAACAAAAAGTTTTTAAATTTTCATATGGATTCGTATAAAAAGGTAAATAAAAATATTTAACAAACTTATCGTTATATTTGTAAGAAAGTATCTGAACTTCAAATTATTTACTTTTATTTTTCACTATATATAATATAAACATTTAAGTTAATCCTTATATAAACATCATTTAGTTCACGCCAATTATATATTTAAAAAAGTTCATTCAATATTTCCATTGAATGAACTTTTTTAGCTTTGTTACTTACATTTTAGTACCTATTATTGTTAATAAAAAAGGGTGTAGAAGTATAGCCTAATATCTAGTATTTATTAAAAGAAAATTAAAAGTATTACACCTAAAATAAAACAATAATATGAAAAATAAACTAATTTCCCTTTTTTCATAATTCCCATAAACCATTTTGTTGCAAAATAGGTCATCACAAGTGTTGCAATGAATGCAGCTAAATATGGAATGGCTAAGTCGGTTTTATTCGGTTCATTTAAAAAATCAGAAAAACCTAATATCACTCCTCCGAGACTTACAGGAATATATAACATGAATGAAAATCGAAGTGCGGTATCTTGTTTCATTCCTACAGCAATAGCTGAAATGATGGTTGCTCCAGAACGACTGATTCCCGGTGTCAATGCTACAGCTTGACCTAACCCTACTATAAAAGCATCTTTTATGGTAATATCACTCTCGTTTTTGTTACCTTTAAAGTTTCGAATTAACCATAACCCAGCTCCTGTCACAAAAAGTAGTACGGCAATCGTTGTCATACTGACACTTTCTGCTATATAGTCCTTTAATAAAAAACCAAAAAAACCAGCTGGGATACTACCAATGATAATAAACAAAACAAAATAAAAATCACTTTTAAAACGAATATTCTTTGTTTTTAAATAATTAAATGAGTTTACTGCGAGTCGTGAAATATCCTTTCTATAAATATAAAGAATGGCACATAATGAAGCTGTATTTGTTAATATAGCAAACGTAAACCCCTGTTCACCAAGACCTAAAATTTCACTAGCGATTACTACATGTCCACTAGATGACACAGGAATTGGTTCTGTAAATCCTTGAACCAACCCAATAATTATCATTTTTATTATC
>NZ_JBEMBC010000169.1:0-1861 GCF_040274425.1 Carnobacterium sp. | reverse complement strand
TCTGATTGGGAACAATCAAAAGTAGACTTGGCAAATGGAAAAGTTGGGGTCATGGTTTTAGGAAGCTGGGCTGTACCACAAATCCAAGATATCGTTCCTGAAAATGCAGAAAATATCACATTCCAAACCTTCCCAACAACAGCTGAAGACGGCGAACAATATATGGGTATCGGTGGAGATTATAACTTAGCTATTAATGTGAACAGTGAACATAAAGAGGCTGCACGTACCTTATTAGATTGGTTAGTTAATGAATCAGATTATGCAGTAGACAATGGTGGATTATCAGCTGTAATCGGTGGAGAATATCCAGCAGCTTTACAATCCAGCCAAGATGCAGGTGTTATCTTACTAGAAGAAAACCCAGCACCTCAAGGCAAAGAATCATTATTCCCTGACGTGAACAATATGTCTGAATTGGGCGTAGGTTCTACTGACTTGGAAAAACAACGCATTATTGATGCTGGTATAGGAAATTCAAATGAAACATTTGAAGATATTATGAAAGAATTTAATACACGTTGGGCTGATGCAATCGAAACAGTTGGCAACAATTAATTGAGCTAAAGGAGCGTCCCTGTTTCGTGGGGACGCTCGATTTATTAATGGAGGGGTATACTGTGCATAAAATAAAGTTAAATCAAAATACAGAAAAAAAGTTGCTCATTTTCTTATTTACTATCATTCCAGTTGCTTTATTGCTGTTATTTTCTTATTATCCGTTAATTAAAATGTTCCAGTACAGTTTGACCGATTGGAATGGAATTACACCTGATCCAAACTTTGTTGGGGCAGACAATTATCGAACGGTTTTGACAAATCCAAATTATTTTGCTGTTTTTAAAACGAGCTTGTACTACTTCATCGCTACATTTTTCCAATTAGGTATTGCGCTATTATTCGCAACGATATTGTCATTCAAAGTTAAGTTCGCTAATTTTTGGAAAGGCGTTCTGTTTTTTCCATATCTTTTGAATGGTGTAGCGATTGGTTTCATTTTTCTATATTTTTATAAAGGCGGAGGCACATTGGATACGGTCTTGTCATTCATGGGGCTAGATGACCAAATTCGTCTTTGGTTGGGAGATCGCTCTATCAATAATATTTCTTTAGCTTTTACTTCAGTTTGGCGATATACCGGTTTTAACTTTCTAATCTTTTTAGGAGCTATCCAATCGGTTAACCCTGAGATATATGAAGCAGCTGAAATCGACGGCGCCAGCCAATGGGATAAATTCCTCTATATTATTGTCCCAAGCATAAAAAATATTATCTTTTTAAATATCATTTTAGGAATCAGCGGTTCACTAAGTGTATTCGATATTCCTTATATTATGACAGGCGGTTCTAACGGAACAACAACATTTGTCATTCAAACGATCTCAACAGCCTTTAAATACAATAAAACCGGTTTGGCTTCTGCGATGGGAATCATTCTTTTAATGATCGTGATTGTGGTTACTGTAATCCAACGTTTAGCCATACGAGAAAAGAGGTAGGACATGGAACTAACAGAAGTAGGATATAAAAAGAAGAAAAAAAAGAAAGTTCAATTTTCATTTGGAAGTATATTCAAATATATAGTCCTCTCTTTAGGGGTCATAGTAGCGCTATTGCCAATATTAGTCGTTTTGATTGGTTCATTTAAATCTAATGAGGAGTTTTTGACGACAGGTGTGTTGGCTCTGCCTAAAACGTTAGACTTTACCAATTATGTGACGGCATTTGTCGATGGGGAAATGCTAACAGGGTTCAAGAATACGTTATTCATTTTTGTTGTTAGTATGGTTGGGAAATTAACATTAGGGTCAATGTTTGCTTATGCGATGAATCGTTTTGATTTCCGCTTTAAGAAAATAAT
>NZ_JBEMBC010000168.1:0-1956 GCF_040274425.1 Carnobacterium sp. | reverse complement strand
GTAAGAATCAGTTTGTAGGTGTGATCGGACCGAATGGCTGTGGGAAATCGACTTTATTGAAAAGTGTTTCTAAACTACTTGAACCCAGTAAGGGAGTCATTACTTTGGGTGACGAAAATGTTCAAGATCTTTCAAATAAACAGCTCGCAAAAAAATTAGGTGTCGTGGGACAGTTTCACGAAGTCAATTTTGATTTTTCCATCCGTGATATGTTATTGCTCGGACGCTCACCATACAAAGGTTTAATGGAGAGAGACAATGCTTTAGATTATGAAATTGTTGAAAAGGTTCTTCTCCAACTGGACTTGGAAAAAATCGCGGATAGGAGTTTCTTATCATTGTCAGGTGGAGAAAAACAGCGGGTCATATTAGGCAGAACGTTGGTCCAACAGCCTAGATTCTTAGTTTTAGACGAGCCCACCAATCATTTGGATATCAAACATCAATTGAGTATTTTAAGAACAGTCGGTTCCTTACCTATTGGTGTATTAGCAGCTTTACATGATTTGAATTTAGCTGCACGCTTTACAGATTATTTGTATGCGATGAAAGATGGACGGATCATTAAAGAAGGAAGACCAGAAGAAGTTTTAACAGAAGCGGTCATTAAAGAATTGTATGAAGTGGATTGTCACACCTATACTAATCCTATTTCAGGCAAACAAACCATTGAATTTCTATAAAAATAAGGAAAAAGAACAAGAAGTATAGTTACGCTATATCCCCTCCTAATAAGCAACAAATGTTGAAAGGGCTGACATTTGGTTGAAAAAGTATTTAACTGTTAAAGGTAAATGCTATAGTTGACTATATTATGTTACAAATTTGTTTTTAAAGGGAGATTTTTTTTCATGGATCGTTTATTAGGAAAAGTAGTAATCATTACCGGTGCAGCACAAGGCATGGGAGAAACACATGTGAGATTGTTTATTGAACAAGGCGCAAAAGTTGTGTTGACAGATTTAAATGAGGAAAAAGGAAACGCACTGGCAGCTGAACTTGGCGAAAATGCTCTTTTTGTTAAACAAGATGTATCGTCTGAAGAAGATTGGGCAACTGTTATTGCTAAAACTGAAGAGGTCTTTGGCTCCGTTAATGTATTAGTAAATAACGCTGGTATTACAATGGCGAAGAACCTATTTGATATTACATTGGCAGAATACCGTCGTATTGTAGATATCAACCAAGTGTCCGTGTTCTTAGGAACGAAAGCTGCAGCAGCTTCTATGATGAAAGCTGGTGGTGGTTCCATCATTAATATTTCTTCAATGAACGGATTAGTAGCGGGTGCTGTGGGTTATACAGATACAAAATTTGCTGTTCGCGGTATGACGAAAGCAGCTGCAATAAATTTGGCACCAATGGGTATTCGCGTAAACTCTGTACATCCAGGTGTAATTGCTACTCCGATTGTTCTTCAAGAAGATACAAAAGCAGCTGTAGAAGAATTCTCTAAAAGTATTCCACTAAAACGTTTAGCACAACCAGAAGAAGTATCAAACATGGTGCTATTCTTAGCTTCTGATGAGTCAAGCTACTCAACAGGATCTGAATTCGTTATTGATGGTGGAATGACTGCACAATAATAGTTATATGCAATCAAAAAAGTTCCATGAATACTAGTTGTTTCTAACGGGTCATTGTTTTACAGGATGGCAAAAATTTGTTATTTAAACTCTCCAAATAGAACATGAAATTCAGTTTTTTTCACTACTGAATTTCATGTTCTATTTTTAATTTATGCTAAATTTTTATAAAAAAGAATTTATCCCATTCCATTAACAAGGCTAATTGTACCATTTAGAAAGAGCGGTCATGCGATTTTCCATGATGAAACAGAGAAGTTGAATCGGACGATGTTGATGTTTATTCAAAATAAAAATTTCGTTTGTCAAATTAAGTTAGACAGTTCCCACTCATTAATGTAAGTTAAAAATACTTCTAACGGTGTCAGAT
>NZ_JBEMBC010000167.1:0-1972 GCF_040274425.1 Carnobacterium sp. | reverse complement strand
AAAAGATTATCAAGCTCAATATGATGCCTTACAGAAATTCAAACAATTAGACGATGAGGTACAAGTATATGCCGCTCATGAATATACGCAAACCAATTTACGTTTTGCACATTCTATGCAGCCATCGAACACAGCCGTTTCTGAAGCCTTAAACCAAGTCAATGAAATGCGCGCAAAAGGAAAACCAACTTTACCTACAACAATTGGTAAAGAGAAAAAAATCAATCTGTTTCTGCAAGCAGAGAAGATGGAGGACTTTAAAGAGTTGCGTGATGCTCGTGATAAGTTTTAGGTATTCTTTCAAATCCTGACACTAAGTTTTTACTAAATTAAGTAAGGAGATACAAAACAATTATGAATTTTGAAACAGTTATGCAGGAGCTTGAAGACTTAAGTAAGCCAAGAATGAAGAAAATATATCTATCCAATGGTGCACAAGAGCCGCTTTTTGGTGTAACCACGGGTGAAATGAAACCTATGTCAAAGAAGATAAAAAAAAATCAACCTTTAGCGGAAGAGCTTTATGCTACAGGTAATTATGATGCTATGTATTTTGCTGGTGTTATTTCGGACCCCAAAATTATGACGGAGTCTGATTTTGATCGCTGGATGGATGCAGCTTATTTCTATATGTTGTCTGATTTTGTTGTAGCTGTAACATTATCTGAATCAGATATTGCACAAGACGTTGCGGATAAATGGATTGCAAGTGGTCAAGAATTGAGAATGTCTGCGGGTTGGAGTTGTTATTGTTGGCTTTTAGGAAATCGTTCAGACAATGAATTTTCTGAAAGTAAAATTTCTGACATGCTTGATCATGTAAAAAAGACGATTCATGATGCGCCAGAACGCACAAAAGCGTCCATGAACAATTTCCTATCCACGGTTGGGATTTCATTTTCTCCTTTACATGAAAAGGCACTCGAGACAGCAATGGAAGTAGGTACAGTAGAAGTCAAACGTGAAAACAAAAAAAACAGTACCTTAAATGCTTATGAGAGTATTCAAAAACAAGTAGAAAAAGGAAGAATCGGCTTTAAACGTAAATATGTAAGGTGTTAAGATTAGCTTCACACAGGAGGTTCTAAGATATGGGAATACAAGAGCATAAGTATATTGAGACGAATGGAATCAAGCTGCATGTTGTTCAACAAGGACCTGAAAATGGACAGTTAGTGATTTTACTGCATGGGTTTCCTGAATTTTGGTATGGTTGGAGCAATCAGATGTCTGAACTGGCAAATAAAGGATTTAGAGTATGGACGCCAGATCAAAGAGGCTATAATCTTAGCGATAAACCTAAAAAAGTAAGTGATTACCGAACGGATCATTTAGCTGCAGATGTTGCTGGTTTAATTAAAGCTTCCGGTAAAGAAAATGTAGTTTTAGTAGGTCATGACTGGGGTGGAATCGTGGCTTGGAGAGTAGCGAGAGAATATCCCGAGTTACTGCGGAAGCTAATTATTCTTAACGCTCCACACGAATTGGCTATGAGTAACAAACTTTTAACACACCCCTTACAAATTCTAAAAAGTTCATATATTGCTTTCTTTCAACTGCGAGGGATACCGGAAAAGACATTTAGTATGTCTAATTGGAAAGCTATAGAGAAGGCATTAGTGAGCAGCAGCCGAAAAGGAACCTTCAGTGAAGAAGAGTTACAGAACTACCGTACTGCATGGTCTCAGCCAGGTGCTATGCGTTCAATGATCAATTGGTACCGTGCTATAATATCCAACTATACTAGTTCGGATGTTCCTTCCCGAGTAACTGTGCCAACTTTCTTGGTTTGGGGAGCTAAAGATCGATTTTTAGGTCCTGAATTGGCCAGCAAAAGTCTCGAATTTTGTGATGATGGTCGAGGAGTATTGCTGGGTGAAGCTACTCACTGGGTACACCATGAAGAGCCTGAACGTGTTAATCAACTGATTCTTGATTTTATTGATCAAGAGCCATTACTCTAATTTTTTTG
>NZ_JBEMBC010000166.1:0-2119 GCF_040274425.1 Carnobacterium sp. | reverse complement strand
GGTATGGGATTGAGCACATTAACATATATCTTAAGCTCAATTTTAACACTTGGTATATTGGTCCTTTATTGGGAAACTGGTAAAAAACAAAAAAGAAACTTGGATCCATCAGACGAATTATTGAATGACCAATTGCCAATCGGTACATTTGCATCACATAGCTAATGAAAATGGTTGTATGCAAAATTACTAAATTATTATTCTGAAGTAATCGTACAAAAAAATTACTAATTTGGATCATAAAATAGGAATAGCAGACAGTACTAAATAGGATGAAAATACACACTAACAACAGTGTGTATTTTTGTTTTTTTACTGTGTACTTACTAAAGTTTACTTATAATAGCGTTTCCAGCAAAAAGTGTATTGGCACAGAATTTGCTTAATATATAATGTAGGAGTAAATAAAGTATAAGAAGATAGAAAAAGATAAAAACACTAGTATAAGCTTTTGAAAAATTGGTTAGCGTAAATTGAATATTTTTTTCTTTACTTAGTTAATTAAATTAATTAAGTAAAGAAATTTAATGAATATTGTTGTATAAAGGAGATGTAGGAATGGTTCGAGGAACCTTTCAGCTGATGAAATCCGTGAACAAATCAACGGTCTTAAATAAAATTAGGCAGTCGGGTCCTATATCCAGAGCTGAGATTGCAAAAGTCACAGGTATAACACCACCAACTGTCAGTAGTATCGTGAAAGAATTGATGGATGAAAAGTTAGTGGTAGAAAGTATTTTAGGAGAATCTCAAGGTGGAAGAAAACCGACTATGCTTTTATTGAATAGAAACGATCATTACGTGATTGGCGTAGATGCTGGATCAGATTCAATAAAAGCATGTGTGAGTGATTTAGTTGGGACGATTCTGGTGCGATCAGAATTGCCGCTTCAAGCACATACGACCATAGATAGTTTCCTAGCTGTACTGATTCAAGCTATTCAACTTGTTATAAAGGAGATGGGTGTTGAGGGAAGTAAAATATTTGGTATAGGTATTGCCATGCATGGTGTGGTGGATGTTGCTGCAGGTATTTCTTTATATTCAGCCAATTCGGGATTAAGAAATGTTCATATAAAAGAGGTATTGGAAAATACTTTTGATCTTCAAGTAATTGTTGAAAATAATTCTCGAGCAATGGCACTGGGAGAATATTGGTTTGGCGATTATGGTTTATTAAAATCTTTTGCAGTTGTAAATATTGGTCGCGGAGTTGGTTCAGGAATCATAGAGGAAGGGAAATTACGGTATGGGGCACAAGAAATTGCAGGTGAAATTGGTCATATGACGATTTCTTTAGATGGAGAAAAATGCAGTTGCGGCAATCAGGGATGCTTCGAAACATTTGTAACTGGAGACGCTATCGTTCGCAGAGCAAAAAAACAAATACCAGATGCACCAGACGATCTGACCGGAGAGAAAGTTTATGCATTCGCTTTAAAAGGTCATACAGCCTATCAAAAAGTATTAGAAGAAATTGGAGTCTTGATTGGGATTGGGATTGTTAATCTGATTCATGCTGTAAATCCAGAGAAGATTGTTCTTGGTGGTGGTGTGATGAAAAGTCATGATTTTTTGATGCCGAGTATCTTAGCTACTATTCAACAACGAGCCTTAACAGAAAAAGCAAGGAAGAATACATTAATCACATTGTCTAGGGTAGGAGATGATGCAACCGTTTTAGGAGCAGCAGCACTATTGTTGACGAAGTTATTCTAAACCAAATTAAGGATTTAATAATATAAGAATAAATTATTAAGGTAGGTCATATATCATGGAGGTGTAAGATGATTACTTATCAAATTGTTCAATCAAACGATTATAAAAAAGTCCTCAAATTGAAAAATTATTGTTTTCGTCCAGCTTATGAAGGCAAGCGATTAGAGGATTTTATGCATTGGGTCAACGTCAGTACTATTCAGGGAGCTTTCGACCAAGAAGAGCTCGTTTCACAATTAATTATTTTGTCGCTTCAGATGACTGTTTTTGGGGTTCCTTATGATATGGGAGGCATTGGTTTTGTGTCAACTTATCCTGAATATCGAAATGCAGGCATCATGAAGCAAGTATTATTACGCTCATTAGAGACAATGCGTGAAAGAGGGCAACTGTTATCGGT
>NZ_JBEMBC010000165.1:0-2164 GCF_040274425.1 Carnobacterium sp. | reverse complement strand
AATGAAGCTGGACTTCAATTTTACGATGATTTATTTGATGAATTATTGAAAAATGGTATTGAGCCGGTCATTACGCTGACTCACTTTGAAATGCCGCTACACTTAGCGCAAAATTATGGTGGATTTAGAAACCGTAAAGTAGTCGATTTCTTTGTTAAATTTGCTGAAGTAGTTTTCGACCGGTACAAAAATAAAGTGAAATACTGGATGACGTTTAACGAAATCAACAATATGATGGATTACACCAACCCGATTTTCTTATGGACAAACGTGGGTGTGCAAGTTGGAGAAGGTGAAAACGCTAAAGAAGTGATGTATACTGCAGCACACCATGTGTTATTGGCAAGTGCTCTATCGGTGAAAATCGGTCGCCAAATCAACCCTGATTTCCAAATCGGGGCGATGGTTTCTCATGTGCCAATCTATCCATTAACGGCTCATCCAGAAGATGCTATGTTGGCTGAAGAATCGATGCATTTGCGTTATTTCTTCCCAGATGTACAAGTACGTGGGTATTATCCAAACTATACGCTGAAAGAATTTGGACGCGATGGCTTGAATATTCCTATTCAAGAAGGCGACGCTGAAATATTAGCACAAGGTAAAGTGGATTATTTAGGGTTCAGTTACTATATGTCTAATGTGGTGGATCATAAAGATGAAAACAACGATGATGAAGCTGCTAACGTGCATGGTAAGATTCCTTATCAAGTAGATAACCCATATCTAAAAGCTAGTGACTGGGGTTGGACGATTGATCCTGTAGGTTTGCGTTACACGTTGAATCGTTTCTGGGATCGTTATCAAGTTCCGCTATTCATTGTGGAAAATGGGTTTGGTGCGATTGATACTGTTGAAGAAGACGGTAGCATCCATGATAAAGCTCGTATCTCTTATTTGCGTGAACACATCAAACAAATGAGCATCGCGATAAATCATGATGGTGTTGAATTAATGGGGTATACACCTTGGGGCATCATTGATATCGTTTCGTTTACTACTGGAGAAATGAAAAAACGGTACGGTATGATTTATGTCGACCGTGATAATGAAGGTAATGGTACAATGAAACGCAGCAAGAAAGATTCGTTTGACTGGTATAAAAAAGTCATTGAATCGAATGGAGAAGATCTATAAGATAGTTAAAGAGGCAGTTTGGAATCTAAATTGAAATGTCCCGTCAAGTAGACAGGTAAATAAACAAAAAGCCATGTATGATAAAAATCATGCATGGCTTTTTTATGGTGGAATGGATAAACCCATTTTTACCGTTACTCTCTTGGTACTATAAAAAAATATCTCTCTCAATGTCTTTTGCTAATTTTTGCATTGATACAGTTGAATAGATTGTTCTAGTTCTTTACTATTCCAACGCATAAAAAATCCCCTAAAGTAGTTTGCTTTTTTTAGCGTCTACTTTAGGGGGAGCATATCAATAGGTTCCGACCTTTGCTTTTTGAATATTAAGAAATAACTTTTACGTCATCATCGATTTTAAAAGGCTGTTCTTTATTGATATGGTCATAAAACATGATTCCATTAATATGGTCGATCTCGTGTTGAACAACGATTGCAGGATAGTTTTTTAAACGTATTTTGTGTGCTTCTCCTTCTAAATCGAAGTAGGTAAGAGTTATGCGACTGTGACGAGGAACGTAACCGGGTACTTCTCGATCCACAGACAAACAACCTTCACCTTCAGTTAAACAAGCATTTTGTACAGAATGACTGATGATTTTAGGGTTGACCATAACAGCGCTGATGATTGGCTCATCAATGCCTTCTTCAATCCCTGGAATGTGAACAGCAA
Source organism: Carnobacterium sp. (assembly GCF_040274425.1). Classification (NCBI taxonomy): domain Bacteria; kingdom Bacillati; phylum Bacillota; class Bacilli; order Lactobacillales; family Carnobacteriaceae; genus Carnobacterium; species Carnobacterium sp. The sequence continues at coordinate 354 of NZ_JBEMBC010000165.1, read as the reverse complement.
CCATTCGTTTTGAAATGTCTAATTGAGGGGCTGCAAGACCTACTCCAGCGCGCAAGTTATATTCTTCAGCAATTTCAGGATCTTGGCTGTTTTTTAGAAATTGGAGCATGTCTTTACCTAATTGCTTTTCTTCTTCACTAAGAGGCAATGCTAATTCTTTAGCAACCATCCTTAGTGTGGGATGTCCTTCTTTAATAATATCTTTCATGGTAATCATAAATGTTTCACTCCTAATATTAGTTCATAATAGGTATTTCCCGCATAAGGAAAATACTTATTCATTTCATCTCTTTTATTTTATCAGTAATAGCCACAATTTGCACGATGTATAAAAAGTTGAAAAAAAACTTTGTT
>NZ_JBEMBC010000164.1:0-2169 GCF_040274425.1 Carnobacterium sp. | reverse complement strand
TACAAGCAACCCCTATTCCTCCAAAAATTTTGTATAATCGAGTTTAAAAATCTACCAATACTAAAAATTATAGACCCGAAATTTCTTATTAATAGAGTATAATAAGGTTAATACATTATCTATTCTCTAGGAGTTGTAAAGATGGACTCAAAACTAATTATTTTGCGTGGAAATTCTGGAAGCGGTAAGACGACAACAGCTTTAAAGCTACAAGAATTATTGGGAGAAGCTACGTTAGTCGTTTCTCAAGACGTCGTTAGGCGAGATATGCTTAAGGTCAATGATCGAGAAGACAATTTATCTATCGGTTTAATCAAGCGAATTGCTGAGTATGGATTAGGGAAATGTCCTGTTGTCATTGTAGAGGGTATCATGGCAAACGTGAGGTATAAAAATATGTTGCTAAATTTAATAACTACTTTTAAACCGAATGTTTATATTTACTACTTTGACATACCCTTTGATGAGACTCTTGACAGACATAAAAAAAGAACAAAGGTAAATGAATTTGGCGAGAAAGAAATGCGTAGTTGGTGGAATGAAAAAGATTATCTAGGAACTCCAAATGAAAGAAGGATTTCAAAAGAGTTGACGCAAGAAGAAGTAGTGCAATTTATAGTGAATGATTTAGGAAAGTGAAAAATAAATGTACATATCATAAATTTTTTTACAATAGTAAGAAAACTCTCATAATTTTATCATTGGTATGTTACACTAAAGAGCATTAGTGATAAGGAGTGATAGAATGACAAAAACTGTAGATATTGACTGGAATAATTTAGGTTTTAGTTACATAAAAACCGATTATAGATATATTTCATTCTGGAAAGATGGAGAATGGGATAATGGAACGTTATCAGAAGACAATAAAGTTCATATCAGTGAAGGGTCGACGGCCTTACACTATGGGCAAACTGTTTTTGAAGGTATGAAAGCCTACCGAACAAAAGACGGTTCAATCAATTTGTTCCGACCTGATCAAAATGCTGAACGTATGCAACGCAGCTGTAGAAGATTAATGATGCCAGCTATACCAACAGATGTATTTATTGAAGCTGTTAAAAAAGTAGTAAAAGCAAATGAACAGTATATTCCACCATATGGTACAGGAGGTTCTTTGTATCTTCGTCCATACATGATTGGTGTAGGAGATAACATTGGAGTGAAGCCTGCAGAAGAATATTTATTTTCTGTTTTTTGCATGCCGGTTGGAGCTTACTTTAAAGGTGGTCTAAAACCAACTAACTTTATGGTCTCTGGTTATGATAGAGCTGCTGGAAATGGAACTGGAGCGGCGAAAGTTGGCGGTAATTATGGAGGTAGTCTGCTTCCGGGTGTAGAAGCACATAAACGCAACTTTAGTGATGCGATTTATTTAGATCCGACAACGCATACTAAGATAGAAGAAGTGGGTTCAGCAAATTTCTTTGGAATCACAAAAGACAATAAATTTGTGACACCTGTATCTCCTTCTATTTTGCCAAGCATCACGAAGTACTCGTTGCTTTATCTAGCAAAAGAACGTTTAGGACTTGAAGTTGTCGAAGGAGATGTATTCATTGATCAGCTAGATGATTTTAAAGAAGCAGGAGCCTGTGGAACAGCCGCTGTTATTTCGCCAATTGGCGGGATACAAAACAAAGATGATTTCCATGTCTTTTACAGTGAAACAGAAACGGGACCAGTAACAAAAAAATTGTATGAAGAACTTACTGGAATTCAATATGGAGATGTAGAAGCACCAATTGGCTGGATTCAAAAAGTAGAATAAAGTAAAACTATTAGAATACTAATAGAAGAAATAAATTATTCGAACAAATAAATAGACAAACAAAACAAAATAAGCTAAGATGGGAAACGTTGATGTATTCCTAACTTAGTTTATTTTTTTCATGGAACAAGATAAATGAGAAAATTTGTAAAAATAGATAACTATTTTTTTAGATAGAATAAATTAATTTAGCAAACATCAAAAAAAGCTTGATTAAAAAAGTGTTTTTTTGTATAATTAAAAAGGTGCTGATTTCATAAGTGGAATCGTGCTAGGGGTATTCGAAAGAAACCCAATGGCTATGAAACGAGAGGTTACGACACACCCGGCCGCTTTGTCACGGCGCGTGTGACGGAAATTTTCGTGGAGCAATGTCTAATTTATAAAAAATAGGCGAA
>NZ_JBEMBC010000163.1:0-2205 GCF_040274425.1 Carnobacterium sp. | reverse complement strand
CAAATGAAGAGGCTTCAAAACTGGTGCAAGACTTATTTATGAATGACTATTTTAGAGTGTACACAAATGAAGATATCATTGGTGTTGAATTAGGTGCAGCTCTAAAAAATATCATTGCCCTAGGAGCTGGAGCATTACAAGGAATAGGTTATGGAGATAACGCAAAGGCGGCTTTAATGACTAGAGGGTTAGCTGAGATAAGCCGTTTAGGTGTAGCTTTTGGAGCTGATCCCATTACATTTCTTGGATTGAGTGGAGTCGGAGATTTAATTGTTACATGTACTAGTGTCCATTCTAGAAACTGGAGAGCCGGACATATGTTGGGTAAAGGCAATAGCTTGAAAGAAGTCCTTGAAAGCATGGGAATGGTTGTAGAAGGCATTGCAACAACTAAAGCAGCTTATGAATTAGCCAAACAAAAAGAAATTGAAATGCCAATCACTGCAGCAATCTACGAAGTGTTGTATAATGGAGCTAAAGTGGAAGATACAATTGCTTCTTTAATGCAACGAGACGGCAAAGCAGAAGCCTAATTCAAGAGAGGCGCACTATTATAATCATATTGGAGGAATTAAAACTATGCAAAAAGTACGTAAAGCAATTATCCCGGCAGCAGGTTTAGGAACACGATTTTTACCTGCAACAAAAGCAATGGCTAAAGAAATGCTGCCGATCGTAGATAAACCAACGATTCAATTCATCGTGGAAGAAGCCATCAATTCAGGAATTGAAGATATTTTGATTGTTACTGGGAAAAGCAAACGTCCGATCGAGGATCACTTTGACTCTAATCCAGAATTAGAAGCAAATCTAAAAGCTAAAGATAAAATGGAATTATTAGAACTAGTTGAAGAAACAACTGGATTAAATCTATTCTTTGTTCGTCAATCTTATCCAAAAGGTTTAGGCGATGCGGTATTACAAGCTAAAGCATTTGTTGGAAATGAACCTTTTGTGGTCATGCTTGGAGATGACTTGATGGAAGATGAAGTTCCGTTAACTAAACAATTGATCAATGGATACGATAAAACACATGCATCTAACATCGCAGTTATGAAGGTACCGCATGAAGAAACTTCTAAATATGGAATTATCGACATCGAAGGACAAGTTGATGAGTCTACGTATAACGTTCGTCGCTTTGTTGAAAAGCCAAATCCAGAAGATGCACCAAGTGATTTAGCAATCATTGGTCGTTACTTATTAACTCCTGAGATTTTCGATATTTTAGAAACTCAAGAACCAGGGGCTGGAAATGAAATCCAATTGACAGATGCGATTGATACTTTGAACAAAACACAACGCGTATTTGCTCATGAGTTTAAAGGTACTCGTTACGATGTCGGAGATAAATTCGGTTTCTTAAAAACAAGTATCCAATATGGATTGAAACATCCAGAAATCAAAGATTCATTAAATGAATATATTATTGAATTGGGCAAGAAATTAGAAAATGAATAAAATTAGATAGCCTAACAAAAAAGATGAACGCATAGCGGTTCATCTTTTTTTGCATTTATCCTAACGGACAAGACCTATTAAAAAAGCACTCTATATGATATACTGATAAGCAAATGTTCACTAAGAGGAGGATTGCACATGTCTGAAATAGAAAAACAACAAGCAACGATCATAGAAGTTATTCCAACAAGCGAATTTTATTTTAAACGCGGAATAACAGCATTTCAAAAGAATGAAATGGACCGTGCAAAAAAATACTTCTCGCGAGCGGTCACTTTGTCTAAGAATGAAGAAGAGACTATTTTTGCTTCTTGTCAGTTAGCTATTTGCTATCAACATACTGGTAATTACGATGAATCTATTGAAATCTTAGAGGATTTGATTGAAAATAGTGGCGATATTTTTTCGGAGGCTTATTATTTTCAAGCAAACAACTATGCTTTTATAGAAGATTTAGAGCAGTCATTGATATTAGTAGAACAATACCTTGCACTTGACCCAGACGGCGATTTTTTTGAAGAAGCAACTGAATTGCAAGAAACACTAAAAATGGAATTAAATGAATTCTAATGGAATGATTAAATTACTTCTAATTTGTAAGCAAATGTGTAGTAATTTTAGTTGAAAAGATGTAAAGTAAAATGAAATGATTAAGGGAAATGAGGGGTTAATAAAATGGAAACAGAAGAAAAAATTTATGATGTTGTCGTTATTGGAAGCGGCCCAGCAGGCATGACAGCTGCT
>NZ_JBEMBC010000162.1:0-2366 GCF_040274425.1 Carnobacterium sp. | reverse complement strand
TTCATTGGTCCGCGCCTCGGGTATGCTTTGAGCAAAAAGATTTCTGGGCGGATCGGGATTACTGGGCCCCGGAATGCCATATCTGGCATCAAATAGCCGTTGCTGTAATGCGAATGATCATATCGGTTAGTTCTTCAATCGTTGGATCCGGGACTGTTTTGACTTCCATTTTTTCGTTTCCTTGCCATGTTACTGCATGTATATAATCTTTCCTTCATATAAAAGTGATAGTTTCAGATTTTAAAGTAGTTTATCATCTTGTTTTATATAAGACAAAAGTTATGTAATCGTTTAAGTTTTAACTTCTCTATTTTCGTGCCACTTTTAGCTGAGCCATATAACTTTTCTCATAAACGACAAAGGATTCCTACTACTAAAGCTTGCATTGGAAAATCGCTATCGGCGAATAAACATTCTATGACTAATACGGAAATATAGCTTAAATAAATGCGCCCTACCACTCTATGTAAGTTATATGTTACTTTCACTCCTATTTGATATTAAATACCTTTTCCCCAGTATGTATTTAGTAAAAAAAATTATACTACTCACTACACTTTATAGTAAGGAGTATCTATTCAACTATTTAAAAAAACATTGCTGTCTTTATTTAGAAAAAGTGATAAACTTATTTAAAAATAGACCATTAACACGCTCCTGAATAAATTAACCACAATGATTAAATAAAAGAGGATGAAAAATATGGAATATGTTGAACAAAATTTTTACTATCATAATGATCAAGAAGTATCCACAGACAACCTGCATCCGTTTGAAAAATTAACAGGAAAAAATGTGTATGAAGTGATTCGTGTTAGAGATGGCATACCGCTGTTTTTAGAAGATCATTTGCGCCGATTCAGAACGTTTGCTGGATCTGTCGGTCTTCCTTTAACAGATTCAGATGATATTTTAATCAATCGTTTATACCAGCTTGTTGATAAGAATGGTGCCTTTGATCAAAATATCAAATTGATCTGGAATAAAGACATGGGTTTACTGGCTTTCTTCACTAAAAGTCCTTATCCGCCTACGAGCTATTATCAAACTGGCATTAAAACAACTTTGTTGAATTTGGAAAGAGAAGATCCGAATATCAAGATCCAACGTGAAGAGTATCAAAAAACTGTACTAGCGGAGCGAGAAAAAACAGGTTCATATGAAGTGCTGTTAGTCGACCAAGAAGGTAACGTCACAGAAGGTAGTCGTTCAAATTTATTTATTGTTAAAGGGGATAAACTCTATACTTCTCCTGCTAAAAATGTTCTTTTAGGTATTGTCCGTTCTAAAGTTGTAGCCATTTGCCAACAACAGCAAATTGATATTATCGAACAAAATGTTCCTGTGACGGAATTAAATACTATCGATGGCGCTTTTATTTCAGGAACGGGTAACGATGTATTGCCTATAGCATCCATCGATTCCATCACATTAGAGTCGATAAAGAAACCGGTCATTTCGTCAATTATGCGGGAATACGATCGCTTAGTGAATCAGTACATTGCCTCTAAAAAAGATACTTAAAAAGGAGATTGCAAAACAACTTAGTCCCCTAACAAAAAACCTTCAACTCATTCTAAACCAGAAAAAGTTGAAGGTTTTTTATCCTTTTAAAAAGCATAGTGAGTCAAATACCTTAAAAGTTTAGTGACACACAAAAATTAAATGAGTGACTCACCATCTATCAAAATTATAACAAAATAAAAAAGTTATCTATGCTAAACGCAAAATTGACGGTGAAATTATTTTTGACTGCTTGCACGGTGTATTTAGTATGCGAAAAACCAACGTCAGAGGCAAGCTTGCTGTTCATAGTGCCGATGGACTGTTGCTTGTGAGCATAGACCTAACCAATTAGCCCTTGTGGCTAGAAAAAAGAGCGTAAGCTTTTCAACATAAACCAATCAAAAATAAAAACCGCAACGGATAAATCACATTTATAATTTATTTCATCGCGATTTTTATTTTTAGAGCTAGGTATTTCCTAGCTCCTTTTTTTATCAAGGATGACCATCAGGTTATTCAATAACGAATGCATCTAAAGTTGCCATATCAGCTTCAGAAATTTCGAAATCTAATTCAGCATTAGCAAGAATGTATTCTTCGTGAACTGATTTTGGTAGAATGATGTGGCCTTTTTGCAAAGGATAACGGTAGCATAATTGTGGTACGGATACCCCGTATTTGTCTGCAATCGCCTTTATATCTTCGTTGCCTAATAAGCGGCCTGTACCTAGTGATGAGTAGCCTTCAACGATGATGTCGTTAGCTTCACAGTAAGATACAATATCGTCTTGCGTATAGCCGATGTGGTACTTGATTTGGTTTACAACAGGTTTAATATTTGTGTTTTCGATTAAGTGTTG
>NZ_JBEMBC010000161.1:0-2396 GCF_040274425.1 Carnobacterium sp. | reverse complement strand
ATCTTTTCTATTATCCCTGGTTTTGGGACGAAATACAATGAAGATTCTAATCGATCTCCTAAATAATAAAATTCATTCTTAATAATCATAATAGAATCATCATACTGGCTTTGTTCTAAATACACACTGCTCATAATTGCTCCAAACATATCTTCAATAATGATTGGCACAGACGTGATCAAGTTCGCGTCCATTAGTTTCATCACTGCATTCAAAAATGAATTAACGAGTATGTTCACCAACTCTTGCAAGGCTGAATTAGCCATAGATTCTGAATAAGTTGTATTTTCCGGTAACATCATTGCGACAATAGTTTCAGAGACTTGTTGATCGACCGTGAAAAGAAAGACACCTTCTGCATCTCCCATCATCTTGATGATGATGGCTTTTATCACAGTTTCTTCCGGCATGATTTGCTCATAAACATCTGCATATTCCATCATTTCAATGACCGGAACAGTCATTTGGACTGGCTTTTCAATCAATTGAGACAAACTCGTGGCTGCATGACCGCCACCAATATTGATCACTTCTTTCAATACATCTAGTTCCATTGCTGAGTAGTTAGACTTCACTATACTCACCAATTCTTTCATTGCAAATAGCCGATACATCTAAAATTAAGATGATACTACCATCCCCTAGAATAGTCGCTCCTAAGTAATTCTTCAACATTTTTAATTCTTGTCCTAGCTTTTTAATGACAATTTCTTGTTGTCTGACTAAATCATCTACTGCCAAGGCTTTATAACTTTCTCCATGTTTTACTAAGACCAAATGCAGATTTGATTCTTCATTTGTTTCCATACTTAATGCTTTGTTGAGACGAATAACCGGAACCGCAAGTCCTTCATATTTATAAACTTCTTGATTATGCACATGAACAATGTCTTCTTCAGTTACTTTAACAATTGTTTTGATGATCCCTAAAGGAATCGCAAATGTATCTTGGCCAACTGTCACCAATAAGGATTGAATGATAGACAAGGTTAATGGCAAATTAATTTTAAATGTTGTCCCTTGATTGACCACACTTTCCAATTCAACGGTTCCACCTAATTCAGTAATTTTCTGTTTAACGGCGTCCATTCCTACGCCACGACCAGAAATACTCGTGACTTCTTTTGCAGTAGAAAAACCTGGATGGAAAATCAATTGCTGAATCTCTTTGTCACTCATACCTTCTGTTGAAATGCCTTTACGCTCCGCACTTTCTTTAATGATCGTTGGATTAACACCTTTTCCATCATCACTCAATGTCAGTACTACTCGATTGCCTTCTTGATAAGCCGTAATCTTAATGGTTCCTTTTGGATCTTTACCTAACTTCACACGGTCTTCTGGCATTTCTACTCCATGGTCAGCTGAATTCCGCAAAAGATGTACTAACGGTTCGCTCAACTCAGAAACAACCGTACGATCCAATTCAGTATCTTCACCTTCAATGACTAAGTTAAATTCTTTCCCTAAATCGTTCCCTAAGTCACGGATCATTCGAGGGAAGCGCGTCATTACTGTGCTGACTGGTTGCATTCTGATTTTCAGAACCAACTCTTGTAATTCTGAACTGATTCTAGCCACATGATCCAGTGGCTCTTTCATTTCAGACACTTGCAATTGGTCGCTTAAATCTTCTAATCTTGTGCGGTAAATAACCAATTCAGAAACTAAATTCATAAAGGAATCTAATTTCCCAATGTCTACTCGAATGGATTGATTCATCGCATGATTTTGTGCTTTTCCTTTAGTTGGTGCTTTAGTGGTTGCTTGAGGTTCAATTACAGATTCTACTTTTTGATTTTCAACAGGAGTTTCTGTATATTGAACTGTTTCTGCCGCTTTTACCATTAAATCATCGGCTTGTTGAATGGTTTGAATCAACACTTCTTCGATTTCACTATTATCTAGTGCTAGATTATGAACAGTTTCTTCATCCAATTGACTGACGTAAATCAGTTTAAAGATGTTTCCAAAATCATCATTCTCAAGTACTTCCGTACCTGGTTCAGAGTACAAAACATCTCCATGCTGTTCCAGTTTACTCATAACGAGGTATACACGAGCATTTTTCATTGAACTGTCTTCATCGATTTGAATAGCTAACACATACGCGTTATAGCCGTCTTCCTTGGCTGCTTCAATAATCATTAGATCTGAATCTTCAACCTTTTCCAAAGCCAAATTAAGTGATGATCCGGTTTCTTGTTCTAGTTCTGAAGCCTCTTCTATGGCACTTTCTCCTGAAGATACTTGGTCTAGACGTTTAGCAAGATTGGAAATATCTCGCTCTGCATCATTTCCTTCTCTCAAATCTTCCACTAAATCAGATAATGTATCTAGACAGTCAAAGATCAAAGCAATGGATATCGTATCAGCCGCAATGATTTTTTGCTTCA
>NZ_JBEMBC010000160.1:0-2575 GCF_040274425.1 Carnobacterium sp. | reverse complement strand
CTTCCTGTACCCGTATTTAACTATGCCGGAACGGTCATTCCTATCATTTTTGCTGTTTTAGCACTAAGTTATATTTATCGGTGGGTTGACAAAGTTTTACCAGAAATTTTACGTACTGTATTTACACCAACGATTTCATTATTTGTTGGAGGATTAATTGCTTTAACGGTAATAGGGCCTATCGGAATTCATGCTGGTAATCTGCTTGCTGCTGGAGTGAGTTGGTTGTTTACTATTTCGCCAATTTTAGCCGGTGTGGTAGTTGGATTGATCAGACCCATCGCTATTCTTACAGGCTTACATCATGCTATGACACCAATTGCGTTGCAAAACTTTGCTAATCAAGGTTACGACATGTTAATGCCAATGATGTTTATGGCTAATATGGCTATAACAGGTGCAACGGTTGCTTTATATAAAAAAGTTCAAACAAAAGAAGAAAAATCGATTATCTTATCAGCAGCATTTTCAGGATTGTTAGGTATTACTGAGCCTGCTTTATTCGGGGTATTAACAAAGTATAAAAAAGCGTTTCTTGCAGCGACTATTGGTAGTGCAATTTCTTCTGCTTTCATAAGTTTCTTTGGAGTAAGAATTTATGGATATATTTTATCAAGTATTTTCAGTCTACCAGCTTATATTGGTCAATATTTTATTTATGCAGTGTTAGGAATTATTATTGCAATCGGAGTTTCGTTTGCCATTACTAGTTTTTTAGTACCAAAACAAACAATAGAGGAAAGTTCAAACGAAGTTCAATTGAGTGCCGTTACGGATGGCTTGTATGTTCCTTTAGAAGATGTAAATGATGATGTATTTTCAACAAAAATGATTGGTGACGGTTATGCTATGAAATCTACATCAGGAGATATTTATTCACCTGTTTCTGGTACAGTTAAAACAATTTTTCCAACGAAACATGCGGTTGGTCTAGTAACAGAAAATGGACTTGAAATTCTTGTTCATATGGGAATTGATACAATGAGTTTAAATGGAGAAGCATTTGATATTTTTGTCAAAGTAGGAGAATCTGTAACACCTAAGACAAAAATTGCTCATATTAATTTAGAAAAAATTAAACAAGCTCAAAAAGATGATACGATCATTGTTGTTGTCACTAATATGGACAAAGTTCAAAGATTATCAGGTGAAAGTAATCTGGAAGGTGAACATCTTGCAGGAAGTACTTTAGGAAATGCTATTTTATCTTAAGTAGTAAGAGATCATAATTTTTTTAAGGAGTTTTAAGAATGAAAAAGATGAATATTTTACAACGAATAGAAGAAGCAGGAGTCATAGCTGTTCTTAGAGGTGAAACGAAAGAAGAAGTTTTAAAAACGAGTCACGCGGTTATTAAGGGCGGAATTAGAAGTATAGAATTAACCTTTACTGTTCCAGAAGCTAATGAAATCATAAAAGAATTGGCTGAGGATTACAAAGACCATGATGATGTGGTTATTGGAGCTGGAACAGTACTAGATGCAACAACAGCTCGCTTAGCCATTATGGCTGGTGCTCAATATATTGTGAGTCCGAGCTTTAACCCAGCTACTGCAGAAATGTGTAACCTTTATCAAATTCCTTACCTACCAGGATGCATGACCATCACTGAGATGGAAACAGCACTTAAAAGCGGTGTTGATATTGTCAAACTATTCCCTGGAAGCGTGTATGGTCCTAGTGTGGTTAAAGCATTTAAAGCTCCATTGCCTTATTTAAATATCATGCCTACAGGTGGAGTCAGCATAGACAATATGGCAGATTGGTTCAATGAAGGCGTAGTGGCTGTCGGAGTTGGCGGGAACTTATTAGAGCCAGTAAAAACCGGAGATTTTGATAAAGTGACAGATCTAGCAGCACAATATATGGATAAATACTACGAAATAAAGGGACAAAGATAATATGGGGAAAGTTGTAACTTTGGGAGAAATCATGATGCGGCTCTCAACAAATCCTGGAGAACGATTAGCACATGCACAACAACTTGATGTTTGTTATGGAGGAGGAGAAGCGAATGTAGCCATTTCGCTTGCCAACTATGGTCATGAAGTAGCCTTTGCCAGCAAAGTTCCCAATAATATTTTAGGCCAATCCGTTAAAAAATTTCTGAATAGTTATGGAGTATTCACTACACATCTGCTTTTTGGTGGTCAACGTTTAGGATTGTATTATATGGAAGCTGGAGTAGGTAAGCGGTCCGCAAATGTGATTTACGATCGAGCGGGTTCTAGTTTTGGTGATATGAAAAAAATTGAGTGGGATTTAGATGCTCTTTTCGAAGGCGTCGATTTATTTCATATTTCTGGAATTACTTCTGCACTTTCGAAAGAATGGAAGAAGCTGACAATGAACTTAATCAAAGCTGCTAAGAAGGCAGGTGTTAAGATTAGTTTTGATATCAATTACCGTTCTAAATTGTGGAGTTTAGAGGAAGCAAGGGAAATAATCAAACTGATTTTGCCGTATGTAGATTATTGTTCAGCTGGAGATATGGATGCCAGGTATCTTCTGAATATTTCTGAGAACAGTGAAAATAAGGATATCAAAAATGAAATGATCTATTATTATCAAGAAA
>NZ_JBEMBC010000159.1:0-2580 GCF_040274425.1 Carnobacterium sp. | reverse complement strand
TTGTAAGCTTCAGGCGGTCTCATGGCTCTATACAAGCAAGCTCGTTCATTCCAGAAGAAATTTTAGTTTGATGCACCAACACTATTTGTCATACAACCATTTTTAATCGTTTTTATTAAGACAAAAAAAACCGGCAAGTAGTTTGCCGGTTTGATTATCTATTAGTTAGTTGTTGTTATTTTCATTGTTATTCCATTAGTATCTTCCAATGAAAGTGTTTGTTTTACTTCCTCTATTTGGTAAGCATAGTCTTTTGCATCAAGATTGTCTTTTACTTGTATAAATTCATCAGGAGTGACGACAATAGTAAAGTAATCTAATCCTCTTAAGCCTTTTTGAGCGGCTGGTATATTTTTACCAGCCCATACATTGGCTCCGATTTGGTGATGATACTCACCTGCTGCGAAGAATTTTGCTTGAGGTCCAAATTTAAATTTTAAATCAAACCCTAAAACATCTTGATAAAATCTTTCAGTTTCTTCCAATTCAGCTACAAATAAATGAACATGTCCCATGTACGTTCCTTCAGGCATTCCTTGGAATTCTTGTTTTGCTTCTCCTATTACACCTTCTGCGTCCATCGGCTCAGTTACTCCAGCGATTTGACCATCTTCTCTGATATCCCACATGGATTTAGGCTTATCGGCATAAATTTCAATTCCGTTACCTTCTGGATCGTCTAAATAAAGAGCTTCACTATAACCATGATCGCTTGCTCCGGTTAACGGATATTTAGATACTAAAATATGGTACAAAATTTCGCCTAAGTCTTTACGAGTTGGCAACAAAAATGCCAGATGGTACAATCCAGTTGCATTTGGTTTTTCACCAGCCGGCGCAACAGGTTGTAATTCCAACAAGATTTGTTCATTGCCAAAAGCTCCTAGTTTAAGGCTGTGTTCAGTTTCATTTTTTATATCTAAACCAATTACAGAAGTATAGAAATTTTTCATATTCTCCATATTTTCAACATTTAAAACCACTTTTCCAATAATCGTTTTCTCAGATAGCATCATTTAATTATTCCTCTTTTCATTTTTTATTGATTCGTCTAATTACTCGCCAACCACTTACTTTTAATAAGTATACTAGGAATATCCTTTATTTACAAGCCTTTTCCATAAACTTCTTTTAATGAAATGTGTTACATAAATTTTTAGTCTGGAAATCATACGTTAAAAAGAAGATTTTCACTTAATTTCTATTTTTTCGTCACACTTTTTTCATAATTGCGTACTATACTATGTATATACCAAAACAACAAACCAACTTTTTCATATTTTCTTTTTTACTCCTCCAAAGTAAAAAGAAACCTTACCCTTTCCACTTTAGCGTTCCCCGCTAAAGTGGTTTTTTTTTTGCAAAAATAAAAAGCTAAGACCAACTTGTCTCAGCTTTCAAAAAAATGAATTTATAAAATGTTATTTTAAAGCATCCATACTATTGATCATACCACCAAAAAAATTAATCTTCTTTAAAAAAAGGATTCGTTCTTTTTTCATAACCTATGGTGGTTTCTTCACCATGGCCTGGGTAAACACGCAAGTCATCTGATAGGCTAAACAACTGTTCTTTAATACCTTTTAATAAGGCTTCGGAATCACTCCCAGTCAAATCCGTTCTGCCAATACTCCCTTTGAATAATGCATCACCAGATACCACAAAGTCAGCGAAAATAAAACTGACACCACCTGGTGAATGTCCTGGTGTTGGAACAACTTTAAATTGAAACCCTTCGATGTCATATATTTTCATCAATTCAAATTCAGTTTCAGCAGGTTCTGCTGTAATTGGATGTCCTGAGTGAATAGAAAGATTTAATATCGGATTGCCAAGCCATGCCTGTTCCAAATCACTGACATAAACGGGAATAGAATAGGTTTTTCTGACTTCTTCCAACGCACCGATATGATCATAATGCGTATGTGTCAATAAAATAGCAACTGGTGCTACTTTTAATTCATCTAAAATATTTTTTATCTTTACAAATTCATCCCCAGGATCAACGATCAACGCTTTTCCTTCTTGATAGATGACATAACAATTTTCTCCAATCATTCCAGTAACAATTTTTTTAATCTGTGTCATTGCTTAAACTCCTTTTCTTCATAACGTATAGTGCCAGTTTAGCAGAATCTCTAAAAAAGAAAAGTATTGTACGTTGATTCCAACGGTTCTTAATAGATAAAAAGAACCTCAACTTACTTCTTGCTGAACAAACTGACTATTATATAAATCAGCATAGAATCCATTTTGTGCCATCAATTCGTCATGTGTACCAGTCTCAATAACATCTCCATGATCCATTACAATAATATTGTCAGCATCACGAATAGTGGACAGACGGTGAGCAACTACGAAACTGGTTCTGCCCTTCAACAATTTTCTCATCGCTTTTTGAATCAATACTTCTGTTCTCGTATCTACACTTGAAGTAGCTTCATCTAGAATCAATATTTCTGGATCAGCCAAGAAAGCACGTGCGATCGTAATCAACTGTCTTTGGCCTGACGAGATGTTGCTCGCTTCTTCATTAAGAATCGTTTCGTACCCATGTGGCAGTTTGCGTACAAAGTCATC
>NZ_JBEMBC010000158.1:0-2638 GCF_040274425.1 Carnobacterium sp. | reverse complement strand
AATAAACAAAATGCTAGCAAAATTAATTGAACAATGCCTATTGGATAATAGCCAAAATTTATTGGAACCACAAGATATACAATATAGGTTCCTAAAAACAAAAAATCTAACATACCTAGAATAAAAAAGCTTTTTTTAATATTCAAATTAGCTGGTCGCTCCTTTTCTAAATAAGTTATAGTTTTATTGTACCGTATTGATAGGTATATCTAAATCTCTTTACTTTTAAGATTAAAAAGAACTTTGCCAAACTAAGGTTCTGGATACACTATTTTATAGAATTTCATGTATTAGTATTTCTAAAAATAGATTTTAAACTAAATGATTTTATAATCATCTTGTATCTTTAAAAACCCAAGCAATTGCATATGAAAGAAAACCTATACAAATTACAAGTGTAAATAATACTACTCCTGAAACAAATAAATTTAGTTCAATATCAAACGGTGGATTAAGGAGATTATTTATAAATACAAAAATACCTAAAGCAATAAATAAACTAATAATCGTAGACTTATAGGAGACGATACTTGCAAAATAAGCATTATTTTTCTCTCTTTCATCAGCAGCACTAAACTCACCTTGCTTCAATGAATAACTTTTATCTTTTTTGCTAAGTACCCATCTACTAATTAGAAAAACAATCAAGTAGATCAAAAATATGCTTGAAATAGTGCCTGTTGTAAACTGAATCCCATCAGTTGTGTATTTAACATTCGTTACGAAAACTTCAATAATTACAGCAGCGAATAATAAGATGAATATTAAATTTCCAATAGCTTCAAATATAATTTTTTTCATTCGTTATTCTCCTTTAAAAAATAATTGATCAATTTTAATATTTAATGCACTAGCTAAATCCATGGCAAGTAGTAATGATGGGATATAACTTCCTTTTTCCAATGATAATATTGTTTTTCTTGTGACTCCTACTTTATTTGCAAGATCTTCCTGTGTTAAATGTTGTTCTTTTCTTTTTTCTTTCACTTTATTTATAATTGTTGCCAAAGTAAGCCTCCCTTACGTTACTTACAATCTATATTCTTAATATACTTCACTTAAAATGTGTAGTCAACTACTCTTTTCGATGTATATGAATCCATTATAGAATCTTCTTAGGTGCTTGATATATGATTTTATGTAACTTCATGTATTAATAACAACCTATTAATTTAAATTATTGGGCTGTTTTTTTATCTCATATCAAAATAAAATATGTATAAAAATAACTATTATGCTTTACAAGCTAGTTTGTGTTTGGTATAACTAACTTGTAAAACATAATAGAGGAGGGATAGCATGGACAACAAAATAAACTCTCAAATGTTGAAAGGAATTTTATCAGGTAGTATTTTGCTTTTACTTTACCAAGAAGAATTATATGGTTATAAACTGAGCGAAAAGCTTACAGATTTTGGTTTTACTGATATTCCTAAAGGAACGATCTATCCTCTTTTGCTCTCACTGGAAAAAAAAGAATTAATTAAAGGGACGTTAAGAGTCTCTGATACAGGGCCAAAAAGAAAATATTATTCTCTTACTGAAAAAGGGTTAACAGAAAAAAATGAATTTACATTGCAATGGAATAAGTTGAAAAAAAGTGTTGATAATCTAGTAGAAGGAAGTGAATGAGTTGGAAAAAAATGAATTGATTGAGACAAATGCTGTATTACAAAAATCGTTGACAAAAGAAAACGACAAATACTATGGAAACTTACTTATTTATATTAGAATAATGGTTTTTTTCAGAGATGTGAAAAAAAGTGAAGAATTATTATTAGAAGTTTTAAGAGATATTTTAGATGCCCAGGAACAAGGTCTTTCCGCAGAAGAATATTTTGGAGAAAATCCAAAAGAAGTTGCTGACGACATTATTAAACAGCTGCCTATTAATCTTTTAGATACTGTAAAAATAGTCCTAACTGCTTTAGCAATTTATATTATTCTTAGTATTTTACCTGAACTTATTTCTCCAGATGAAGGCTTGGATATTGGAAGCTTATTAATACACGGATCCTATTTGACTGTTATGGCTATTTTTGCTCTATGGCTTTTAGGGATTAGCTTATATCGATTTAAAGACAAACTATCTAAACTAGTTTTACTTTTATTAGTTGGGTTAGGAGTCTCATTTGGATTTTATCTTAGTTTTTTAGTCTCTACACCATTAAAAGTAAATCTTAGTGGAAATTTAGGCATAGCTACCATCATTCTTATATCTGCAATAGTACTTTATCTGTTTTATAAAGAAAAAGATAAAAAATTATGGGCACCTTTTCTTCCAATTATAGTTACCTCTGCTATTTTAGGAATTCTTACTAGAATAGGCGTTTTTTCAGAATTATTAAGTTCAAAAGAAGGTAAAATAGGTATAGGTATTATTTTAGGGATCTTACTTCTCCTTCAATACGCATTCATTTTTTTAACTAGTAAACAGGCAAATAAATAATTTTCTAATTATTTTTAAATAACTGTAAATCACTAATTTTAAGAAAAGATAAAAATATGTATTGTTTTCAATAAAAGGTTTTCAATAAAAGTCAAATTAAATGATGTTTTTTATAAATTTCGTTTGTCAAATTAAGTTAGACAGTTCCCACTCATTAATGTAAGTTAAAAATACTTCTAACGGTGTCAG
>NZ_JBEMBC010000157.1:0-2685 GCF_040274425.1 Carnobacterium sp. | reverse complement strand
AAGTACCGATGATTTGACCCGACTATCCCACGAACAATATGTGGGATGATCAACCCTACAAATCCAATCATTCCAGTGTTTGCCACAATGACCCCTGTTAAAACCGACGTAATAACGAGATACAATTTACGGTAAAATTTCAAATTTACCCCAAGCGTAATAGCTGATTCATCGCCTAATAACATAAGATTCAACGTCCGTATTTGTGTTAAAAAGAAAAGCAAACAAACCAGGACAACGGTGGCTATTAAAGGTAGCTTGGACCAACTTGCTCCGACTAAACTTCCCATCATCCAAAAAGTGACTGAACGAATGCCTTCCGCATCATTTGCGATATAAATGATGAAATTGGAAAATGCTGTAAAAAGAGCATTTAATACCATCCCGGATAAAATCAATTTGATCGAATTCATTTGTCCAGTAGCATTCGACAACAGTAAGACTAGAAGAGCAGCTGTCACAGCACCAAAAAATGCCCAAAAAGACAACCCAAACTGAGCCAATATACTGGTTCCACCAAAGCCGATCATGATCGCAAACGTTGCACCTAGAGAGGCTCCAGACGAAATACCTAAAATATAAGGATCTGCGAGTGGATTCTGGACTGTTGTCTGCATGACCGCACCTGCTAATGATAAGCCCATACCTGTAAGCATCGCTAAAAGTACTCTCGGAAACCGAATCTGCCAGATGATATTTTCGAAAGATTTAGAAGAAACTCCAGGTGAATTATCAATCATTCCCCCTGACAAATTTTTAAGCAATATCTGAAACGATTCTTTTAAAGGCACTGCGACTTGTCCGACCGCGACACCGATCCCAACCGAAAAAATAATTAATACAGTAAACAGGAGTAAACACATATAAAATAATTTGCGTTGTTTATCGATGTGGTTCATCTGTTTACTCCCTCCTACTATAAATTAATTTTTTGACTGCATTTCAGCACTAAGTTGTTCCATACCGGTTAAAACTTGGTACCCGTAACTCCAGAATTGATTGTAATCGATCGTATAGATACGGTCTTCCTTGATCGCTGTCAGGCTTGAGAGTGCTTCATTTGCTTTCAAATCAGCTAAGCTCTCTTTTGGATCACGTCCACCCGTATAGTCAACCAATAATAATACATCGGGATCAGCTTCCAATAAAGCTTCCACACTGATTTCTCCCGTTGCATCTGCAAATGTATTTTCTAAGTTCATATAGCTTAATGCATCGTTTAAGTAGGTGTCTGCTGCACCACTGTAAATATCCACGTTAGTTCCTTCTGCCCCAAATATATAAGCATAATCAAGGGTCTCCTGTTTATCAGGAATTGCTACGACGATTGCGTCCATCCGTGTTTGCACATCCGTTGAAAATTGTTGTGCCTTTTCTTCAACCGTAAATAATTTTCCTAAATGATCAATATCTGTATATAGATCCTCAAAAGTCGCACCAGTCGTTGATGTCGCTTGAATATACGTCTGAATACCCACGTTATTCAATTCTTCAACTGTTCCCGTTCCCCATTCGGCATTGGCAAACAGTTGCCCACGTCCCACAACGATATCCGGATCAGCACCTACGACTAATTCTTTCCCAACATATCCTTCTGACAAAACAGGAATGCTTGAAAAATCCTCAGTCACCGTTTCATCGCCTTCACCGTATAAGGCAGCTACGCCTACAATGTCTTCAGCTAATCCAAGTTGGATAAGCAACTCCGCTGTCCCCTGGTTATTAGCAACAATCGATTTTGGACTAGATTCATATGTTATTTCTTTTTTTGAAAATACTGCACCTTCTGACGATGCAGTGTAATTATCCAACGTTAATGGAAAAGTAGTTTTTCCGACCTGTTCCGTTGACTGTTCATTCATAGCTGTCTGTTCTTCAGCAGCATCTTTTTGACCACACGCACCTAATAACAAAGTTGAAGCCATAACAAGCCCAAAGTATTTCACTATTTTTAGTATAGTCATCTTTTTATCTCCAATTATTGTATATTTTTTTCTATTCGTTCAGTTTTATACTTTAATTTCTTATTTATCAATTAGCTGAAATCAAATAACTAGATAAAATGAATCAAGCTTTTTAATTAAGAAGTATCTTCATTTTCAATTATATAATTGAATTTTGTTAAAGTAAACATAAATGTTAAAACATTCACAAATAATCATAATAAGACTTACTATTTCGATGTTTTTTTATTGGTTAATTCAAAAAAAGCCATTTAGACGAACTAAATTCATTAGAATTCTAAATCATATTCTAACTTGGTTAACTTATTATTATTTTCACTTGAGGACAATATTGTCTCATTTTATTAAACAATGGCTGTGGGATAAAACGAATTTTAAATTTTCATTCAATAAAGTAGAGATTATCATAAGATAAATAGTTACTTTTCCAAAAACAAGTGTTTTTGGTAATCCTCTTTATATAAAAATAAAAACGCTAAAACCCCAAAAATAGAATAATGTGACTCTCACTTCCATTTCTGATACAATAGGCCAGTCACGCTATTTCTCAGAGAAAACTATATACCTATTCGGATCAGGTCGATTTTTGAAAGATAGTCAGACTCTTATATGCTAAACCAACCTAATCCGGAACACATTCACATAAATTAAATGCATGTATAACATGCCGAGGGAGAACCATTTGTTATTTAATGAATTAGAATTGAACCAACACCTATTG
>NZ_JBEMBC010000156.1:0-2703 GCF_040274425.1 Carnobacterium sp. | reverse complement strand
GGTAAATTACTGTTGTAATAAAAAATAAGATATTGGAGAAGAAAGGAAGGAAATAAAAGATGTTTATTCATAAAAAAGAATTACAATATCATGCAAAACCTGACAAGTCTGATCCACTTATGGCTCGAAAATTGCAAGAAATCCTAGGAGGACAGTATGGTGAAATGACAGTAGCTACGCAATACTTGTTCCAAGGATGGAATACACGTGGAAACGGCAAATACAAAGACCTTATTTTGGATACCGGAGCGGAAGAAATCGGGCATGTTGAAATGATCGCTACGATGATTGCTCACTTACTTGAAGACGCTCCAGTAGATGCACAAGAAAATGCATTTGAAAGCGATCCAGCTATTGCAGCTGTTATGGGCGGTATGGATCTGCAACATGCTATTGTAACTGGTATTGGGCCATCTGCAAAAGATTCTAATGGGGTTCCTTGGAGTGGTTCTTATATTACTTCAAGTGGAAATTTACTAGCTGATATGCGTTCTAATATAAATGCAGAATCACAAGGACGTCTTCAAGTAGCAAGACTATACCATATGACAAATGATGCTGGTGTAAGAGATATGCTAGGATTTTTATTAGCACGTGATACAATGCATCAAAACCAATGGATCAAAGCTGCTAGAGAACTTGAGGCAGCTGAAGGAATTATTGTACCTTCAGGCGTTTCAGAATGGGAAATCCAAGATGTGAACCATATCTTATACAACTTTTCTGAAGGTGAAGACAGCAAACCATTCGCAACAGGAGAAGCTCCAGATGGCGGGAAATTTATTTATAAAGATATGCCAGAGGTGATGGGCGAAAAACCTGTTTTAAAACCAGCTCCACCTAGCTTATACAATACAATTGATATGGACGCTAAAAAATAATTGATTACAAATAAACAGCTTCTTTTAACAGGGTCTTACTAAGGCCTTTGTTAAAAGAAGCTGTTTTTATAACTAAAAGGCAAAGAACCCGTTACATTAACGGTTGACCATCAGACATTAATGTAACGGGTTCTATTATTATGTGATTAAAATACTAGTTTACAAGAAGAAAGATTGGTCATTTTCCTGCTAAGTACAATGGCGTTCTAAGAAATATGAGAAAGTTGTTTTTGCATTTCTAACAAATCAATGCGACGAACTTCTCTTGGTAAGAAACGACGGATATCATCGTCATTGAACCCAATTTGCAATCTTTTTTCATCAATTAGAATAGGGCGGCGAATCAAACTTGGTTCTTCTTGGATCAATTCTAATACTTCAGACAAAGAAAGTTCATCTAATGGTACGTTTAAATTTTGAAAGGCTTGTGAACGGTATGAGATAATATCTTCTGTTCCATTTTCTGTCAAACGTAAAATTGCTTTCAGTTCTGAAATAGTTAAGCTTTCGTTGAAAATATTTTTTTCAATAAAAGGTAGGTTATTTTCCTCTAACCATGATTTTGCTTTACGACATGAAGCTGAGCTAGGTGTTGTATACAATGTAATCATTTTTTTCACTCTCCTATTTATAATTAAACTAATTAATAATTGATCGATTTGATTGGAAATCGTCTACAAGGAATATATTACTATGAATGTGACAATAATGCAACACTTTTTGTCACAAATCGTTCACAACTTTGTGACAATTAGACAAATTTAGTGTAAAGATATGTAAATAAAGCATAATAGAGTAAGAAATTTTGAATGAATGGAGCCATATGTTAATCTATTAGAAAGAGAAGTAACTAAACTAAAGGGGGATAAGACAGTGAAAGTTGCCGTTATTGCAGCAAGTGGAAGAGCAGGAAGTTTAATTGCAAAAGAAGCAAAAGATAGAGGGCACCAAGTTACGGCAATCGTAAGAAATGCGGAAAAAGTAAAAGATAAAGATTTAAGAGTAGTCGAAAAAGATTTGTTTACATTAACTGCAAAGGATATAAAGAATTATGACGTAGTAATTAATGCATTTGGTACGGGTATGGAACAAGAACAAGCGGTTAAGCATGTTCAATTTGGTAAAATTTTAATTGAAGCACTAAAAGAAGCCTCTGATACAAGATTGATCGTTGTAGGTGGAGCAGGCAGCTTGTTTGTAAATGAAGATCGAACTATTCGAGTAATGGATACACCAGATCTGCCCACTTTTTTTCAACCGACAGCTATTAATCAAGCTAAAAACTTAGAAGATTTAGAAGAAACTGATGAGATAACATGGACATTTGTCAGTCCCGCTTTAGACTTTGACGCAACAGGAAAACGTACGGGTTCCTATCAAATTGGAACCGATCAAGTTATAGTAAATTCAAAAAATCAAAGTTACATCAGTTATGCAGACTTTGCGATTGCTATTGTAGATGAAATTGAACAAGCAGCACATAAAAATGAACGTTTTACCGTTATTTCCGAGTCTGAATAATAATGAATATAAATAAGGGCTTTACTGGAGAATACAAAATTCAGTAAAGTCCTTTTTGGAGTATTGCTTTTTTTTACAAAATAGCAAAGCGTTACTTTAAGTAAAATCTGCTTGTACTAATTTTAAAAAACAATTTTAACCAAGTAGTTTATTCGATACTGGCTTTTTCTGCATCGATGATCATCACTTCAGGTTTGTTGTGTCATTCTAAAAATTTCATTCGGTGACCGAAAAAGTCATCTGTCATTCTCCTTTGTTTCTCAATTCTAATTTTAAGTTTTACTGAGCCACATTTTTTTTG
>NZ_JBEMBC010000155.1:0-2939 GCF_040274425.1 Carnobacterium sp. | reverse complement strand
GGTGTATCGTCCATGATTATCATAGGCTTTAAAAAATAATTTATTTTCCTCATTATATCCATAGGCATAGACAACCACCCAGTGATTCTTATAAGAACTTCCAAACAATTTTGTTGTTCCCACTGCAATTGGAATCGGATTTTTTCTATCTAATAAAGAAACAACTTTGCGTTCCGGAATAAGATGCATCTTGACTTTAAAATCAGCATTGTCTTTTAACACCCATTTCAACCCATACCATAAATCCCAAACATAGGTCCCTTTATAAGCAAATGTATCCTCAACAAGGTTTTGTAATCCATTGACCACATTTTCTTTCTGCAAATCGATAGTATACTTTTGATTGAAAGCATCATGAAGTAAAACAGCACTGACATAAGTACCGCAAATTCCAGGCTTAACTGAATTGATCCAAGATTTGTATTTACGAAAACGCGCTGGTTTTAAGCCGGTCCATTTTACAGGATAAGCCATTTTTGGTTTTTCAGACATCATATCCCCCTTAATCTTCTCCGATCGATTTTTATTTCTTTTGAAGCGTCAATACTACTCGTCATGTACCTTTTAATCTTATAATTATTTAAATACAAAAAAGCTTGAAAGTAAAGGAAATCCTTTACCTTCAAGCTCTTAGTTTATCATTTTACATGTGGATAGGTAATCCCATAGCTAATTCAGCTGTATCCATTACGGCTTCTCCAAGAGATGGATGCGCGTGGATCGTTAATGAAATATCTTCAGCAACCATACCTAATTCGATAGCTAATGCTAATTCAGCAATAACGTCCCCAGCACTTACTCCAATAACTTGAGCTCCAACAACTTTGCCTGTTTTTTCTTCAGTGATCATACGAACAAATCCTTCATTCGCATCTAATGACAAAGCACGACCATTCCCAGCTAATGAGAATTTGCTTACTTTGTACTCTTTGTTGCCTTTTACTTCATCAGCAGCTAATCCTACTGTCGCAACTTCAGGCTCTGTATAAGCAGCAACTGGCATCGTTTTGTAATTCACAATAGAGTCTTTACCAGAAATAACTTCTGCTACGATTTTTGCGTCATGGCTAGCTTTATGAGCAAATGCTGGTCCTGGAGTAATATCTCCGATAGCATAAACCCCTTCAACGCCTGTTCTTAATGATTCATCAACATCGATTCTGCCGTTTTCTAATAATTTAACGCCAACAGCTTCTAAATTCAATTTAGATGTGTTAGGTACACGACCTGCTGAAACTAAAACGTAGTCAGATTCAATTGTTTCTTCTTTGCCATTTTTTTCATAAGTGATTGTTACAGTATCATCTGTTTGAGTAGATTTAGTAATATTTACGCCTTCGATAACGTCAACGCCTTTTTCTGCATAACTTTTCTTAACTAATTTAACCATATCTTTGTCAAAGAAGTTGATGATGCTGTCTTCTTTTTCAAGAATCGTTACTTTAGAACCAAAGTTGTTAAATGCAAATGCTAATTGAGTCGCAACATATCCGCCGCCTACAATCACTAAACGTTTTGGAAGTTCAGTAATGTTCAATCCGCCAGTTGTATCCACAACACGTCCGCCAAATGGGACTTCTGGAACGGCTAATGGTGAACTACCTGTTGCAATAACAACATTTTTAAATTCAAGATCTTGAGATCCATCTTTAGTTTCAACTGTTAAATGTTTTTTATCCGTAAAAGTAGCTGTTCCACGAATGATTTCTACTTTATTTTTTTTCAATAAACCTTCAACTCCGCGAGTCAACATGCTTACTACCTTAGTATCTTTCCATTCTTGCATTTTTGTGATATCCAACGTAACATTTGAAGTTGTGATCCCAAAAGTTTCAGAATGTTGTGCATTATGAAAATGATGTCCAGCAGTTATCAATGCTTTAGAAGGGATACATCCGACATTCAAACAAACTCCACCGATGTATTCTTTTTCAATAATTGTTACTTTTTGTCCTAATTGTGATGCTCTGATTGCTGCAACATAGCCTCCTGGACCTGCTCCAATTATAACGGTTTCTTTTTGATTAGTTGCCAAAATAGGTCAACTCCTTTTCATTTTTATCTACACACTTTTTTAAAGCTAATAGATAGCTTCACATTCCTATTTTACTTGAAACGTAAGAATATTCCAAGTGAAAATACTAAAGTATGTGAATTTAATTCAAAGAGAACACATTTTAAAACCGTTAAATTGGAAAGGAATGCGAAAACTTAGTGTATAATTTAATTAATTTAGTTTAGCGTGCTTTAATTTCCAAAAATAAAAATAGATAAAAGTCATTTTCCGAGCCATCATACATGAGAATATAATTTTATAATTTGTAAGTTCATTCAAGGAAAAGTGATAGAGATTTTGTTTTGCTTCTTTGAGGTGGCGTGTATTTTTCTCCTGTTCGTTTAGAAGATGCATTAGCAGCTGGATGGAGTAATTGATGTAAAGATCTTTTATAACTGAAACATTGAAACGACTCATTTCTTCTGTCAAATCAATGATTTTAAGCAGTGCTTTAGGTCCGGAAAGCTTTTCTTTTGTGAGGTCATTAAAAAAAGAGGCATGTTTATAAGCTAAATAATGGTAATGTAAATTGGGATCATACATAATTTTTTCACTTTTCAAAATACATTGGACCGCCATTAAGTAATCTCCAAATAGATCAAAATTCAAGTCAAATTCTAGAACTGGATTGCTTCTGAATAATTCTATTGAATAAAGTTTGTTACATAAAAAACTTTTGAGCTGAAATTGTTCCGTAATCTTTCGTAAAGCAGTCTCTTTTGTCCAGACGACCGCTTGAGCAGTATTGAATAAATCTATATCTTTTTCAATCAATTCTTCTCCATGATTTGCAATGACCATATCTGCATTATTCCGAATAATAGTCAAAAGTAATTTTTCAAACATCAGACCATCAATACGATCAACTGGATCTACAAAGCTG
>NZ_JBEMBC010000154.1:0-2998 GCF_040274425.1 Carnobacterium sp. | reverse complement strand
CTTCTGAGAGGCAATAGATACCGATACGTTATCAATCGTTAAATTCATACTTACCCTCCAAACTCGTAGCCTTTTTTCACAAAAATATAAATGAACAGTGGTGCACCAATTAAAGAGGTTAAAATACCAATAGGCAATTCAACCGTTGGCAGGATAATGCGAGACAAGATATCGCACCATACCATGAATAAGGATCCTGAAAAAACTGATAATGGTAAAAAATACCGATGATTTGACCCGACTATCCCACGGACAATATGTGGGATAATCAACCCTACAAATCCAATCATTCCAGTATTTGCCACAATGACTCCCGTTAAAACCGACGTAATAACGAGATACAATTTGCGGTAAAATTTCAAATTTACTCCAAGCGTAATGGCTGATTCATCGCCTAATAACATAAGATTCAACGTCCGTATTTGGGTTAAGAAAAAGAGCAAACAAACCAGAACAACGGTGGCTATCAAAAGAAGCTTGGACCAACTGGCTCCTACTAAACTTCCCATCATCCAAAAAGTGACGGAACGAATCCCTTCCGCATCGTTAGCAATATAAATAATAAAATTGGAAAAGGCTGTAAAAAGAGCATTTAATACCATCCCGGATAAAATCAATTTGATTGAATTCATTTGTCCAGTAGCGTTCGACAGCAGTAAGACTAGCAGAGCAGCTATCACAGCACCTAAAAATGCCCAAAAAGACAAACCAAATTGAGCCAATATACTGGTTCCACCAAAGCCGATCATGATAGCAAATGTTGCCCCCAGAGAGGCTCCAGAAGAAATACCCAAAATATAAGGGTCTGCGAGTGGATTCTGGACCGTTGTCTGCATGACCGCACCAGCTAAGGATAAGCCCATACCTGTGAGCATCGCTAATAGTACTCTCGGAAAACGAATCTGCCAGATGATATTTTCGAAAGAATCAGAAGAACCTCCCGGTAAGTTATCAATCCTTCCACCTGACAAATTTTTGAGCAGTATCTGAAAAGATTCTTTTAAAGGCACTGCAACTTGTCCGATCGCGACACCGATTCCAACCGAAAAAATAATCAATACAATAAGAAGGAGTAAACACATATAAAATAACTTTCGTTGTTTATCGATGTGGTTCATCAGCTTACTCCCTCCTACTATAAATTAATTTTTTGACTGCATTTCAGCGCTGAGTTGTTCCATACCGGTTAAAATTTGGTACCCATAACTCCAGAACTGATTGTAATCGATCGTATAGATACGGTCTTCTTTGATTGCTGTCAGACTTGAAAGTGCGTCATTTGCTTTCAAATCAGCTAAGCTTTCTTTGGGATCGCGTCCACCAGTATAGTTAACCAATAATAATACATCTGGATCAGCTTCCAATAAAGCTTCCACACTTATTTCTCCCGTTGCATCTGAAAATGTATTTTCTAAACTCATATAGCTTAATGCATCGTTTAAGTAAGTGTCTGCTGCTCCACTGTAAATATCCACATTCGTACCTTCTGCTCCAAAAATATACGCATAATCAAGTGTTTCTTGTTTAGTAGGAATGGCTGCGACGATCGCGTCTATCCGCGTTTGCACATCCGTTGAAAATTGTTGTGCCTTCTCTTCAACCGTAAATAATTTTCCTAACTGATCAATGTCTGTATAGATATCCTCAAAAGTTGCGCCAGTCGTTGATGTCGCTTGAATATACGTCTGAATACCCACGTCATTTAATTCTTCAACTGTTCCTGTTCCCCATTCGGCATTGGCAAACAGTTGCCCACGCCCCACAACGATATCCGGATCAGTACCTACAACTAATTCTTTTCCTACGTATCCTTCTGACAAAACAGGAATGCTAGAGAAATCTTCAGTCACCGCTTCATCCCCTTCACCGTATAAGGCAGCTACGCCTACAATGTCTTCAGCTAATCCAAGTTGGATCAGCAACTCCGCTGTTCCCTGATTATTGGCCACAATCGATTTTGGACTAAATTCGTACGTGATTTCTTTTTCTGAAAATACCGCGCCTTCTGACGATGCAGTGTAATTATCCAACGTTAATGGAAAAGTTGTTTTTTCTGTCTGTTCCATTGACTGTTCATTCGCAGCTGTCTGTTCTTCAGCAGCATTTTTTTCTCCACACGCCCCTAGCAACAAGGTTGAAGCTGTAATAAGACCTAAGTATTTCATTGTTTTTAGTATAGTCATTTTTTCATCTCCAATTATTTTATATTTTTTCTATTCGTTCAGTTCTGCACTTTCATACTTTTATATATTGTCTAAAACCAGATAACTATATAAGACAAATCAAACTTTTTAAATTGATAAGTATCTTCGATTCTAATTATATGATTGAATTTTATTAAAGTAAATAGAAATGTTCAATTATTCACAAATATTTATAGTAAGATTTACTATTCCGATATTTTTCTATTGGTTAATTCAAAAAAAGCCATGTAGACAAACTAAATTCATTAAAATTCTAAATCACATTCTAACTTGGTTAACTTATTATTATTTTCACTTGCGGACACTATTGTCTCTTTTTATTGGACAATTGCTGTGGGATAAAAGGAATTTTAAATTTTCATTCAATAAAGTAAAAATTATCATAAGATAACTAGTTACTTTTCCAAAAATAAGTGTTTTTGAAAATCATCTTTATGTAAAAATAAAAACTCTAAAATCCAAAAAAAGGAATAGTGTGACTCTCACTTCCATTTCTGATACAATAGCCCAGTCACGCTATTTCTCAGAGAAATTATATACCTGTTCGGATTAGGTCGATTTTTGAAAGATAGTCAGACTCTCGTATGCTAAACCAACCTAATCTGGAACACATTCACAAAAATTAAATGCATGTATAACATGCCGAGGGAGAACCATTTGTTATTTAATGAATTAGAATTGAACCAACACCTATTGCACGCGCTAAAAGAAGCAGGCTATACGAAAGCAACGCCTATCCAAGAGGATGCCATTCCGCATCTGATGAACAACAAGGACTTGTTGGGTTGTGCCCA
>NZ_JBEMBC010000153.1:0-3061 GCF_040274425.1 Carnobacterium sp. | reverse complement strand
ATGACCGCTTTATAGGATTCAACGTCATTGTACGGTACAGTAATGACTTCTTTAGATGTTCCTTTTGTGATGCCGCCAGAATCTGTGGTTCCTAAAGTAGCTGGGCCGCTGCCTGCTTCGACCAATACAAGGTCGAAATGACCATGGTATTGACCTGAGAATTTTACAATCAATTCACGTTGGGTATACGCGCGTGCGACACGAACCGTTGTCATAACGGCTTCAGTTCCTGAATTGGTAAAACGTACTTTATCCATTGAGGGAATAGCTTCCGTCAGCATTTTTGCAAAAGTGATTTCATGTTCTGTAGGAGTCCCGAATAAAACGCCTGTATCTGCAGCATGTTTAATCGCTTTTACAATATGTGGATGATTGAATCCTGTAATAATAGGACCATATGCGGCTAAGTAATCGATGTAACGATTTCCGTCAACGTCATATAAATAAGCTCCATCTCCATGATCCATCGTGACAGGATTTCCGCCGCCAACACCTTTAAATGAACGACTGGGACTATTGACTCCTCCTACAATGACTTTGTTTGCTTCTAAAGCTAAGCGGTCACTTTGAGTATGGTTTAACATAAATAATTGCCTCCTTAAAAAGTAAAATCATTACTATTGTAAAACTCTTATCTTATAAGTGCAATCTTTCCTGTAAGGAAAGGACTAGGATTTATTTGCAAAGTTTGAACAGAAAAGTTATTATTAAAATGTAAACACTTATTACAAGATGATAATAAGTATTAAGTGATAATTAAATTTTATATCAGTTTATAAACAACGTTTAGCTAATTGATTTTGAGAGGAGGAGAAAGATGACTTCAAATCATTTAGTAGCCCAGTCGATTGAAAAATTAAAAAGAGCCCATATCCGTATCACACCACAACGTCATGGAATATTAGAATATTTAATTGAAAATGATAATCATCCAACAGCTGATGAAATCTATCAGGCTTTAGCCTCAAGATTTCCTAATATGAGTGTTGCTACCGTTTATAATAATTTACGCTTATTTACTAAAGTTGGTTTTGTAGACGAGATGAATTATGGCGATGCTTCAAGCCGATTTGATTTTACATCTGCACAACATTACCATGCAATCTGTGAGATTTGTGGTAGAATCGAAGATCTTTATTACCCTGGATTAGAAGATATCGGTGAAGTAACAACGAATTTAACGGGTTTTGAAGTGAATCGCCATAGATTAGAAATTTATGGGATTTGCCCTGAATGTCAACAAAAGAGAGAAGAAACAACTCATTCTACGTTTTCTGAATAAGGATAGAATAGTTACTGAAAAATCACCTGATAAGGGTGATTTTTTATTCGCATATAGTTTTTAAAAATAGGAGCTAGATTGACATAAAAATAGATTCTCTATACTATGGATACTAAAGTGAATGAACTAGAAGTTATAAAGTATATAAATTATGTGAAAGGAGCATCTAATGTCAACCCTCAATGATGTTGCTAAAAAAGCAAATGTATCAAAAATGACTGTATCAAGAGTAATCAATCATCCTGAGCAGGTTACAGATGAGTTGAAAGTACTTGTATTTGAAGCGATGGAAGAACTCAACTATCGACCAAATGTTGCTGCGAAAGCATTAGTAAACAATCGCACGCAAGTTATTAAACTATTTATCCTGGAAGAAATGGACACAACTGAACCGTATTATATGCATTTATTAACTGGAATCGCGAGAGAGCTAGACAATCGACATTATTCTTTACAATTGGTCACTAAAAACAACTTTGACATTGGATCCTGTGATGGGTACATTATGTGCGGCATGCGTGAAAATGATTACGAATGGATCAGTGGAGCCACAAAACCGGTTGTATTATTTGGTGAAAATCGACACGGATATGATTTTGTTGATTCAAATAATAAAGAAGGTGTCGCACGTGCTACTCAATATGGAATCGATTTAGGTTATAAAAAGATTATTTATATTGGAATCGATGTAAAAGAACCATTTGAATATTCAAGAGAAAATGGATACATGTCTACACTTCAAAAAAATAAAATGGAGCCAGAGATTCGACGATTCAAGAACCGCTCACGCTATGCAGCTGATTTTATTAAAGAAAACTGGAATATTTTTGAACCTAGCACACTATTTATTTGCAGTTCAGATCGTTTAGCTATGGGGATACAACGAGGGATTCTTAGTATGGGTGGAGACATTCCATCTGATTTTGGGATCATTGGACATGATGGTGTATTTTTGGATCAAATTGCATTTCCGCAATTGACTACTGTAAAACAGCCTGTTATCAAGATGGGTGAAGCTTGTGCTAAAATGATACTAAATAAAATTGAAAAGAAAAATGCTTCTCAAGGGGAATTGTTTTTCACACCTGAGCTTATTGTAAGAGGAACAACCACTGAACAATAAATCTTGTTGATATTAAAATTTAGATATGAGAGTAGGATCACCATGACTAAAGCTATGATTATCGTAAATCCTTCTTCAGGTGCAGAAGAGTCTGAGAACTATACTGAACAATTAAAAGAACAATTAAAAGCAGTTGCTTCTGAATTTGTCATCAAAAAAACCAAGAAATCAGGAGATGCTAAAGAATTTGCTGAAGAAGCAGCTTTAAATGATTATGAAGCCGTTTTTGTTTTGGGAGGAGATGGGACTGTTAGTGAGGCAGTGAATGGTTTGATGTTGCATGAGTCTAAACTGCCATTAGGAATCATTCCGCTTGGAACGGTCAATAATGTTGCTCGAGCTGTAGGTATTCCAATGAATCCGGAAAAGGCTATCGATTCATTAGAACAATTAACCGTTCAGCAAATCGATGTAGGAAAGTTGAATGATCGATTTTTTATCAGTTCGACTTCCGTTGGTCCTATACCTGAGTCCGTTCAAGAAGTAGATGTCGATATGAAAACAAAATTTGGCGTATTTGCTTATTTGATAGAAGGTATCAAGGCATTAAAAAATGATGAAACCTATACTTTTGAATTAGATATTGACGGAGAAAAATGGACAGCCGAGTACAGCCTGCTCTTGATTGCTATGAGTAATTTTGTAGGTGGTGTAGG
>NZ_JBEMBC010000152.1:0-3280 GCF_040274425.1 Carnobacterium sp. | reverse complement strand
CTTGTTATGGGGAAAAATGAGAACGTTCTTGTTCTAAAGGGCTTAGAAGCTGATTTTACAGCAAATAAACTAGGTAGCTTATATAGGCTTTACTGAAAATAATACAAATTGAGCAACAAAATAAAGCTTATCATATAAAAAAGTACTTTCGACCTCTACAAAGATAGAGGCCGAAAGTACTTTTGCTTTTGGAAATATCCAGTTAAGCTGTCTTTTTATCTTCGCCCATTAACAAACTTGTTAATTTGGTTACTACAGCAGAAATAATTAAACCGACGATGAATTTTTTGATTTGTCTTTTCATATTAAAATCCTCCTTAAGTTCCTAACTAGGTTTAATATATTATAACATTTTTCGTTTTTTGAGCCTACTAAAAGGCTTTCTATCATTATTAGCAGTAGAATAATAAAGGTAAGGGTGTATAAAACAGGAAAATAGCTATTTTAACTTGTAAATATTTCTTAATTATTTGCTAAAAAAGCCGTTTCTTATTAAATTTTGTAGGCTTTTATTTTCTTTTTTGCTACAATGAGTAATGGTGAATTACGAAGTGGAGGGAATCACTTGAAAGGATTATTTAATAAAAGAAGTCAAAAAACAGATGAGATGTCAACCGTCTCTTTTAATATTGATGATAAAATTCCTAAACATATTGCGATCATTATGGACGGAAATGGACGTTGGGCTCAGAAAAAATTTATGCCGCGAGTTGCAGGCCACAAAGAAGGAATGAATACGGTCAAAAAAATCACCAAAAGAGCAAGTCAAATTGGTGTTAAAGTGTTATCACTTTATGCATTTTCAACTGAAAATTGGAAACGACCTGATGATGAAGTCAGTTTCTTAATGCAATTACCAGTTGATTTTTTTGATACTTTTGTCCCTGAATTAATGGAACAGAATGTTAGAGTTCAAGTTATCGGCTTTATTGATCATTTGCCTAAACACACTCGTAATGCGGTAGAAAAGGCTATAAAAGATACTGAGAACAATACGGGTATGGTATTAAATTTCGCGCTGAATTATGGCGGACGCAGTGAATTGATTGAAGCTTCAAAAGCGATTGCAAAAAAAGTTAAATCAGGAGAACTAGACATAGATGATATAACGGAGTCTGTATTTGAAGACTGCTTAATGACTCATACATTAAATGAGTATCAAAACGTTGATTTTATGATTCGAACGAGTGGTGAAGAGCGAATTAGCAATTTTATGTTGTGGCAAAATGCTTACAGTGAGTTTTACTTTTCTCAAGCTCTTTGGCCTGATTTTAATGAGCAAGCTTTAGAACAATCGATAGCGATTTATCAAAAACGACACCGTCGTTTTGGAGGATTATAAGAGAATTAGGAGGACATATTAGTGAAACAACGTGTTATTTCGGCAATCGTTGCAATTATTCTCTTTGTCCCAGTAGTTTATATAGGGTCATGGATATTAGAATTAGTGGTTGCAGTATTAGGGGTCATTGCATTATTTGAATTATTCAGAATGAAAGGCAACAAATTAGGTTCAGTTGAAGGCATTATTTCTATATTAGCTTTATTAGGATTATTATTCCCGCATTATACAGCCTCATTCTTACCGTCTCATGTGAATACACAAACCGTATTGTACTTCTTTACCTTATTATTATTAGTTTGCACTGTGTTTTCAAAAAATAATTTTACATTTGATGATGCAGCAGTAGCTATTTTAGGGGTAATGTACATAGGTTTTGGCTTTAAATTTCTCTTACTGACAAGAGAAAATGGATTAGATTTACTTTTATTTACGTTATTTGTTGTATGGTCAACAGATATTGGAGCGTATATGATTGGAAGAAAATTAGGGGAACATAAGCTAGCTCCTTCAATCAGCCCTAACAAAACTATTGAAGGTTCTGTAGGTGGCATCATTATGGCTCTTATAGTTGCTGTTATTTACCTGATATTTTATCCACAAGACAATCCATTAGGCTGGATGCTGGTATTGACAGTGATTCTTTCAATTGCAGGTCAATTAGGCGACTTAGTGGAATCGGCTTTTAAACGTTACTACAATGTAAAAGATTCTGGTAAAATAATGCCTGGTCATGGTGGCATTTTAGATCGTTTTGATAGTCTGTTATTCGTTTTGCCTATCCTGTATTTTTCAGGATTAATTTAAAAATATGTTGAAACAGAAAGTAGTTATCCTTTATTGCGATGGCTACTTTTCTTTTACGAATAATAAATCTTTAAGTCGAATGGTTATTGTATTCAAATTATGATAGAATTAAACTTGTTTTGTACGTAGTATTCCTTATCTATATAAACGTGTTAACTGTTTGATAATATAAAAAGAAAAACTTTTTTAGTGAAGTACAAAGGAGAGAGTATATGATCGCTACCATTATTACTTTTATTATAGTTTTTAGTATTTTAGTGATTTTTCATGAGTTTGGACATTATTATTTTGCTAAAAGAGCAGGTATTTTAGTTAGAGAATTCGCAATTGGATTTGGTCCGAAAATATTTTCTTATCGAAAAGGAGAAACAACTTTTACTATTCGTATCTTACCTGTAGGCGGATATGTGCGTATGGCAGGCTATGAAGAAGAATCAGAAATCAAGCCCGGAACGCCTATTGGTTTAATCGTAAACGATGCAAATGAAGTGTCGCTGATCAATACGTATAAGAAAAAGCAATTATTAGATGCGGTACCGATGGAAGTAACATCAATCGATCTTGAAAAAGAATTATATGTTGAAGGCTATTTAGCCGGAGATGAGACGAATTTAGTACGCTATCCTGTTTTGAGAGATGCAATGATCATTGAGGAAGATGGAACTGAAGTGCAGATTGCACCTATTGATGTCCAATTCCAATCAGCTAGTTTGCCAAAAAGAATGATGACAAACTTTGCAGGTCCCATGAATAATATGATTTTAGCAATCGTTGCTTTTATTGTACTGGCATTCTTACAAGGCGGAGTAGTCAGCCAAGAAAATGTATTGGGAGATATTTTACCAGATAGTGCAGCAGAAGAAGCTGGTTTAAAAGAAGGCGACCGAGTTATTCAAATCGGCGATGAAAAAATCGCTACATGGAATGAAATGGTGGAAATGGTTCAGCTAAATCCAGAAAAGGAATTGACTTTTCAAGTTGAATCAAAAGATGGTACTGAAAAGACTCTAACGGTAACTCCATCTGCTAATGAAGCAGCTGACGGAACAGAAGTAGGACAAATCGGCGTGCAAGCATCTCTAGAAACCTCCTTTTGGGCTAAAATCAGTTTTGGTTTTGTTCAGACATGGG
>NZ_JBEMBC010000151.1:0-3301 GCF_040274425.1 Carnobacterium sp. | reverse complement strand
GTGCAATTGCTTCAGCCCAAGACGCGATTGGTGGATTTCCAATAACTAAGAAGAAACACCCAATAATAATTAAAGATAATGTCGAGATAACTCCATCACGGATAGCTTTTAAATGTTTTTGTTCCGATAACTTAGCTAATGGCGGCATGAATTTCGTTTCAAGCCAATTCAAAAAATTCGTCATATTTACTCTCCTTTATGATTCAAAATAATAAACAAGTGCAAAACTTAAGTAAAAGATTAACGGTATTTCTTAATCAACTCTAGTGTTTTAGGCGCTCCAATCGGTGTATAGCCCATAGGTTCAACTTTTTCAATCGGTACACCGTTTTCATTTGCATATTTTTCAAATGTCGCAAATTGGTGTTTCACTTGAGGTGCTACCAATAACAATTTGTAGTCTTCCTCTTTCAATGCATCTTCTACTGCTCCAGACCCTACTGCGATCATATCCAAATCAAAATCTTGTTTTGCAGCTTCCGCTTTGATTGCTTTAACCACAATTGCACTTGACATTCCACCTGAACAAACCATAATAACTTTCATCTTTCTGCCTCCTACTATCGAATTGAATTGAATTTTTGCTAAGGATACTTTAGTATTCGTATATCAAGATTCCAACCTATCTTCTATTGCTATCCTCCTTATCAAAGTCTTATACTAGTTATGTATCCCCTTTCAATAGAGTATAACTTAACTGGAATTTTATTTCAATATAAAAAACCATAAATCGAAATAAAAATCCCGAACAACCAATTTACTTTACAACTATTAAAAAATAGAAGATATACCTTGATAAATTAAGTACACATACAGATTCACTATCTAGTTCTAGTTTATGAACCCTTGAATTGTCCTCTTATTTTTTGCGTACTTTAAATAAAGAGGAGGCGAACTTTATGATAGTAATCAAAAAGCGGAACAAATCAAACTATTTACGTGCCATAGAAGCTTTGGACAAACGGATGGCGTTGCCTGATGAAGAAGCATTTCATTTGATGAAGATGCAATTGATCATACTACACATAACTGGTGCTAGAAATAAATGAACGCTCAAACTAAAAAAGCAGCCATAAAAATGGCTGCCTCTTTGCGTTACTCTTTTATTCTTAATGAAGTTCCTTCACCGGCATATTCAATCTCTCTTTCAACAATTCGAACCACAAGCCATAGCCAACTCCGTTGGGATGGACATTATCATCCAAAATTTCTTCAATAGTTAGATTTTGGTCTTCCATTTTGGTTTGCATCAAATGATAGGTATCAATAAATGGCCATTGTTGCGTTGTGATAAATTCAGAAATTTCATTATTGTATTCATCATAAGTTACTTTACCATCTTCCAAGAATACATCATTGTAAATAGTAGGATTTGCTGTTTGCAGTATAACTAAAGTATCGGGCAATTCCTCACTGAAACGATCCATGATCCATTGAATATCTAGTTTTGTTTGATTGATATCATTTTGCGGATAGCGATTATTATTGATCAAACACAATTCAAAAATAATGATATCCGGTTTGTCTTTCACGACTGCCTCAATTTTTTCCCTTGAAATCAGATCAGCAGTACTGTAACCGCTGTAGCCATGATTGATCACTTTAGCATTAATTCCATCCATCCCATTTAAATCAGCTTCCAGTAAATCACCCCACACAGGTTGATCTTCAGTAGCACCTTTGCCAAATGTCACACTGCTGCCTAGAACAGCGATTGTTACCTCGTCATCGCGTTCAGTCACAAACATCGCACGGTCTAACAAGCTTTCATTCCGATA
The DNA here is from genome assembly GCF_040274425.1 of Carnobacterium sp. Lineage (NCBI taxonomy): Bacteria > Bacillati > Bacillota > Bacilli > Lactobacillales > Carnobacteriaceae > Carnobacterium > Carnobacterium sp. The sequence continues at coordinate 1,523 of NZ_JBEMBC010000151.1, read as the reverse complement.
TGTATCTGATAATTTATAATTTTCATTCTTCTGAGCTAAAGTATGATTTTCTTTGGCAATATTAAAAAAGATAATAAAAATAGCCATTAACAAAATCACTATTCCAAATGTTGAATTTTTTTGATGTAGTTTCTTTTTTTGTTTCATAATCGAATCCTCCACCTTATTAATGAATGCAGTATACCATGATTTACTATCTTAAAATAAGGCAAATCTCCGACTCTTTATATAGTTGCTTTTTTTTAAACAATAGCCTACAACCCTAACTTATTTGCTTTTAAATGAAATTTCAGTTTGCTCATAGCACTGCATTTCCCTAAACGCACCAAAAAAAACGCTCATTACATCAAATGCAATAACCGCTTTTTTTGGCTACTGAACTATTATTCTTAAATCTATAATTTCCCCACTAAAATAACCCTAAAAATTTAGCTTTTTTTATTGGTTGAGGTGTTGCAGTATAAATGGGTTCCCCGTTGATCAAGTCTTTAGTGACTTGATGGTATTCGGAAGCTTTTTCAGGACCGAACTCTTTTTCTAATTTTTGATAAGCCTCTTTCATATGAAAAGAACGTGAACCGACATTGTGTGCATCAGAAGCAATAAAATGCACTAGATTGGCTTCAATCAACTGCTTACTGACTTTTTGAATCTCTTTGCCAAATCCCCCAGTGTAACTAGCAGCCGTTACTTGCGCCAAAGCCCCTTTTTCAACAAAAGACAGCAATAGATTAGGGTCTTTCAATATCGCATAATTCCTTTCTGGATGAACAATGATCGGTGTGATGCCCTCTCTTTGCATTTCAAAGAAAAGTGTTTCAGCATATTGAGGAATCGTCGGTGTTGGAAACTCGATTAAAACATATTGATTTCTTTCATCAATAAATTGAATTTTATCTTCTTCAACCTCTTCAAAAAATTCTCCATTGATGCGAACTTCTTGTCCAGGAAAAATTGTTAGTGGAATATCTCTGGCATCTAGTTCTTGCTGCACTTCATCGACTAAACTCAAAATATCTTGTTTTTCATTATCCCAATGTCCATTTTTATAATGGGGTGACGCTAAAATATGTGTGATTCCTTCGGCTACAGCTTTACGCGCCATATCCATAGAATCTTCCATATCTTTTGCCCCATCATCTATACCTGGTAAAATATGGCAATGCAAATCAATCATGTATTTTTCTCCTTTAGTTTTGCTCACTTAAATTATAGCTCATTATAAATCAATCTTTTAAAAAAAGCTAGATGGTACAGATATTCTTATTTTTTTCTTAACTAAAAATATCTCTTACAAAAATAAAATTACTAGATTTAATTTCTTAATTTTTTCAAAAAAAGCCTTACATCTCTACAAACTAGTTGTAGAGATGTAAGACTTCTTGTTGATTATAGGTTAGACAATTACAATGTAAAGTAATGCTGCGATAGCTCCACCAATCATTGGTGCTACTACTGGAATCCATGCGTAACCCCAGTCAGAGTTTCCTTTGTTTGCGATAGGTAACAATTGATGCGCAATA
>NZ_JBEMBC010000150.1:0-3488 GCF_040274425.1 Carnobacterium sp. | reverse complement strand
TTTTCATATTGTTCGTCCCCTTTTCTTCTCGTGTTGTTTGTTCTGTTTTTCCGAATAAAGTTTCGCTCATTCGAGTAAATACCGATTTGTTAGCCAATGCGTGCCCTCCATTACTGATTCATTAATTGAAGGTCACCCATCAATTAACACTTACATTTTGTAAGTACATGTATTAGTATGCCACAGACCAAAATTTATTTCAAGTCTAATTATTATTAATTAAAGGTTTTTACAAAAAATAAGTAAACCCCGATTATTTTGCGCCTTATCAACAGATCTTATTAAAAAATAATCTGAAAAATCAATTTGATATTTTTCATCGCAAAAAAGTCAGCTAAACGATTAGTGGACGTTTAACTGACTTTTTTTGTGTTGAAATCTTATTATTAGTCGTCAATATTTCTTGTTGCATCTTCTCGTAAGCGATGAATCGTTCCTTGTTTGTGTTCTGGACTTGAATAAATCGTATATAGTTTCATGGACTTACCACCAGTGTTAATAATGTTGTGCCACATATTTGCTGGAACAACTACTGCATCATTCTTTGTGATCGCCCTTTCGAAATTCAGATTATCCTTGGTTGATCCCATTTGGCAAATACCTTGTCCCTCTTCAATACGAATAAATTGGTCACTATATTTGTGAACTTCTAATCCAGCTTCATCATTGGGTTGTATGGACATGACCGTTAATTGCAGTTTGTCGCCAGTCCATATCGTTGTACGGAAATTGTCGTTTTGATTAGTAGCATCTTCAATATTTAACATGTATGGCTTCTTGCCATAATCTTTATAATCCATTGCTGCTTTCCTCCTAACCGACTTAAAATAGTATAGTACAACAGTTACAGAATATTTCATATTTATTGTAGCGCTTTCAATTTAAAAAGTCATCTTTGAGTGTCTTAATTTAAAACGAATTTACTCAATTTCAGCTTCAATAATGGTTTCTTTTCCATCCGATGAAATTTTACTTTCTCCATGGGACTTGTTATTTTTATTTTCCCATTCAATATAGTAATCATTACCCTTTTTTTCTGTAGATAAAATAGTTGCTTCACCTAGATGGTTGCTATATTCTTCAATAACTATTTTTTCAGCTTCAGTTTCAGATAGTGTTGAACAACCTGTTAATAAAAAAATAACGTTAGATAACCGAGGGAAGATTGTTTTTTCATAATGTGTCCCCCTTCTTAGCGTTTTTTATAGAAATTAACTACAGCTTTAATTTTTTAAGAATAATCATTGAAGTAAAAAAACCGAGAGATAATGATCCCAAGAATAAGACCAATGAAGGAAGCATTTGATTTAATCCTTCACCATAAAAATAATCTTGAAACAGCTTAAAAAAAACAAATCCAATAAACGCAGACATCAAAAGTCCAATAATATAAAATAATAATGTATGACTAAACGAGCTGTTGTCACTCACCTTTTCATCTTCGTTATTCATACTTCCACCGGTGTGAAGAGGCTTAGCCCCATCTGATGAATTTTTATCTGCATTTTGTCCGACGTTGACTCTTGCATATAAAGAACTTGAGATGTTGCTCTTTTGATTGTATCGATACTGCTTATCCCGATCGCTCATTTTAAACACTCCTTTTATTTTATCTACCCATTTACTGAATGACTAACTTAATATAAGGTTATATTTATTTTTAGTCTACCAAAATCGAAAGCGCTCTCTCACTTATTTATAATGAAAATAAAGATTTACGTAATTATAGCATTACAGGACAAATCATTGAACTCAATATAATTTTTGTGCTTTTTTCACTCATTTGGATAATAACTTCGAACATCTTAAACTAGTATTTAAACCTTATGTTAAGTAGTTAATCATCCTTTAGAAAGGTTTTACTACTTATAATGGTTCTATAGTTTTACCCTTCTCAATAAGGAGGGTTACTACAATAAGTATGAGGACAAAACCAACTAAAAATAGTGGGAATAGATTCATACTGACACGTTGAAACAGTATTCCTAATAATGGAGGTAGTATAGTAACTCCAACATAACCAAAAGCTACTTGAAATCCAATAATTGCTCCCGAGTTTCTTGCTCCAAATCTTTCAGGTGTTTCATGCATCATAGTAGGGAAAATCGCTGCACAGCCGAGTCCAATAAGTATAAATCCAATGTATAAGATACTACCTCTTCCAATAGCAACCGTACAAATACCTATAAGAAGTATGCTTTCACTCAGCAATAGTAATTTAGGGTTAGTTAGCCAAAAAGTAACAAATCCTGAGATAATTCTTCCTAACGTTATGCTTGCAAAAAACAAAGATAGAATAAAACTAGCGCTTGCTGCAGTTACTGACTTTACTTCGACTAAATAACTACTCCCCCATAAAAAAATAGTTCCTTCTATACCAACATAAAACAAGAACGATAATAGAGACCACATAACTCCCTTCTGTTTTAATAATGCTCCAAAAGATAGTTTACTTTTATCAGGTTCTATAGCTACTTTTTGTTCGTTTTGCTTCCAAAGTGGAAGAGAAAACAATAAAATAAAAGCTAATATTAATTGGATGCTACCAATAATCAAATAACCATTTCTCCAAGAAAAGTGGTTGTCTAAAACAACTCCCATAATTATTGGTCCTAACGTTGCTCCCACTCCCCAGAAGGCATGCAACCAATTCATATGATGTGCTTTCAAATTAGAAGATACGTAGTTATTTACAGAAGTGTCAATAGCCCCAGCTCCAAAACCTAAAGGTAGCGCTGCAACGATTAATAAAAAGAAATTCTTTGTGAACGCAAACCCTATCAATCCCATCGCCGTGAGCAAAATACTACTCAATACTAATTTTCCTGTTCCTTTTTTTTGAGTGATTCGTATCGTCTGTAAACTAGAAATAACAGTACAAACTGCAATCGCCATTGAAATAATTCCAACCGCACTATATGTAACATGAAACTCTCCTACCATATCAGGCCAAGCTACTCCTAAAAGAGAGTCTGGTAATCCTAAACTGATATAGGTAATGTAAATAATAAATATAAAAATTATATTGCGCATGATTTCCTCCATTTTTATTAATTATCTTTATTGTCCTATAGGAACTCTCTTGATAATTATCTTATATATCCATTAAAATCCCAATCTAACTTTTAATCAGTTTTCGCTGTTTCATTGTATTCTTAATGATTGGACGTTGGAGCTAGTTTAAAGCTTTCTCCTCTAATAAAAACAGCACATGATTTTGTTTATCATAACATGGAATCATTTATTAGACACCGATACAAAAAAAATCAGTCAATTTCTTTCTGGTACATACATAGCATGTGTCTTACATTTAAAAATGGTTAAAATATTAAAATTCAACCTATCAAACTCATTTTTAGACCAATTGTTTTTTGATTGGTATTAATAAAAAACAGGTCTCCTAAAAGAATCAATCCTTAGGAAGCCTGTTTCTATACTATTCTGTTTAACAATTAGTCTTATATTAGTTTAAGTTCTTTCTGGCGCTT
>NZ_JBEMBC010000149.1:0-3602 GCF_040274425.1 Carnobacterium sp. | reverse complement strand
CCAGAAACAGTTAGTTATGTTGATGACTTGATGGAAAGCAACTTTAAAAAACCTGCTCAAATGGTTAAGTAATAAGATGTAAGAAACACTGATGACAATGCTTGCCTATATTGACTTCAATCTATCACTATAGGTAAGTTGTTTTTCAAATGAATATGTAAGCGTTTTTTTAAAACTGGAGGGAGAATAGATAATGGATAAAATAATGGAATTTCTTCAAGATAAGATGGGACCTATTGCCTATAAGTTGGATTCAAATCGCTATTTATCTGCTATAAAGACAGGCTTTTTTGGTGCTATGCCTATTTTGATCTTAGGTTCGATTTTTCTTTTGTTCGCTAACTTACCTATAGCTGGATATCCAGATTTTATGGCTTCTATATTAGGTGAAGATTGGACCACTTACTTTATGGTACCGTATGATATGACAATGAACATCATGACGATTTTTGTTATCTTTGGTATCGCAAAATCATTAGCTGAATACTATAATCTAGACGATCTAGCAGCAATCGTAATTTCAGTTGTGGCTTTCTTAGTTTTAACACCAACTATTTCTACAGCAGATGGGTTAATTGGCATTCCGATGAATAATTTAGGAGCCAGTGGATTATTTGTAGGGATGATCACAGCTATTATTGCTGTTGAAATCACTCGTTGGGTAGTTGCAAGAGGTTGGACCATCAAAATGCCTGAATCTGTTCCACCAAATGTAGCCAAATCTTTTACAGCTTTAATACCGGCATTATTTGTTATTTTATTCTTTAATTTTATCCGTATCGGGTTTAGCTTTAGCTCTTATGAAACAGCTCAAACGTTTATTTTCCAATTTTTACAAACACCACTGACTGCTTTAGGCAGTTCATTGCCAGCGACATTGGTTATTGTCATTTTTGAAATTTTATTATGGTCATTTGGGATCCATGGTTCTAATATCGTTGGTGCAGTTATGCAACCAATTTGGTTATCACTAACAGCAGAAAATGCTGCTGCTTTCAGTTTGGGAGAAACACTTCCCAATATTGTAAACTATCAATTTTATCAAAATTTCATAAAAGTAGGAGGCGCTGGTGGAACAATCGGATTAGCCATACTTTGTTTAGTTATGGCTAAATCTGCACAGTTTAAGACATTAGGCAAATTAGCTTTTGGACCAGCCTTGTTTAATATCAATGAACCCTTGATTTTTGGATTGCCCATCGTATTGAATCCAATCATGCTGATTCCATTTTTGATTACTCCGATTCTTATGGCTGTGTCAACTTACTTTGTTATGTCGATCGGACTCGTTCCAATAACGAATGGTGCCAATATACCATGGACGACACCACCAGTTATTGCAGGATTCTTGGTTAGTGGTTGGCGAGGCGCCGTTTTCCAAATCATTCAAATCGCTGCCAGTACCGTTATCTACTACCCTTTCTTTAAACTGGTTGATAACAAAGCCTACAAGATCGAAACGGAAGGTCAAGATGCAGTAAATAATGAAATGAAAGAAGCCATTTCTACTACTGAAGCAAAAACAGTTTAAACCAATGAGTGCAAAAAACGAGTGGATTTCTCACTCGTTTTTTTTATGTCTTTAAAACAACATTTAAGATAGTACTCTTTTCAAGATAATGATACACTCAAAGAAAGGATAATGGTTGGGAGTGATTAATATGTATAAAGATATGCCAGCGAAAAAATTAGACAAACGTGCCATTCGCTATGAACGAACAAAAGATATTATTGAAAGTTTTTTTACCTTAGCTGTTTTTGTCCTTTTAATGTTTTTGACTATAAGATTTAATTGGCCAATCTGGTTGATGGCAATCTGGATTGTTTTGCCAATCACTGACTTTTTATTGAGTCTATTCTTATTGCCTTATTTAAAGCTAAAGGCTATACGCTACGAAATGCATGCGCTTCATCTTGAAGTTATGAATGGTCTCTTTTTTAAAAAGAGAACGGTGATCCCAATTGAGCGAATCCAACACGTGGTCGTCAAAGAAGGACCGCTGACTAGGAAATATAGAATCCAAATAGTCGAAGTCTTTACGGCAGGAACAGGCCATGAGATTCCACTGTTGTTGAAAAAAGAGGCAGAAGAGTTAAGAATTCAATTGCTAGACCAGATAAAGGCGGTGAAATCAGATGTATAATGAAAAAAAATTGCATCCATTGACCCTTATTACTGAGGCCTATAAACGGTTGATTTCTTTTATCTTGCCTATTCTGTTCTTTGCTTTTACCGGCCCAGATATAGAAGGCTTTGGCTTGATTTTGCCACTGCTTTTCTTTACGATTTTTGGCTTGTCATACCTAGTGGACGTTTTAAGATACATACGAACATCTTTTTGGATTGCAGGAAATCGATTTGTGGTAAAAAGTGGGTTATTTATTCAAAAAGAAAAAGATGTTCAAATTAGTCGGATTCAAAGCATTGATTACAGTGAAAACTTGATTCACCGTATTTTTAATGTCACAAAGTTGGAGATCAAGACTCCTGGAAAAGGGATAACGTTAGATGCGTTGTCTAAAGAAGATGCATTAAAGTTGGCGAACCAACTGCATTACCTTAAAGAAACATCATTTGAAATTGACAGTGATATCAACGATGAGCGTGAAGAGAAGCAGATCGACCGACACAGTGGATTCTCCTTGCAAGAAGCAGGGGTCACAAAAAAATTGTATTCTATGAGTTTAGTAGATATCCTTAAGATGAATTTTATGGGAGGAACTATTTTTAAAGGCCTGATCATAATTGTGGGAGCAGTAAATATTTTTGGAGAGTTTATTCCTGATTCAATTTTTAATCAAGCGGGGACAATCTTCAGTCAAACAGCAATTGCCTCTTTTATTTTTATCGGTATCCTGCTGTTTATTCTATTGTATGTGCTAGCTACAGTGCTTTCGATTATTAAGAATTTTGAATACAAAGTCGAATTAACCAAAAATCACGTGACCATTGAAAAAGGATTGCTTGAAGTTAAGAGCCAAACGATTGCTTTAGCCAATATTCAAAGCGTATGGGAAAAACAGAACTGGCTGCAAAAACTAACGGGCTATACAACCTTTTGGGTAGGCATCACAAGTGATGATGAAGTGGATAAGAAAGATTCTGTGAGTGAAATGACTGAAGAAGGAAAAATTCTGTTGCTGCCGTTGGTAAAAAAGGATCAGCTTGCAGCGTTAAGAGCGGAGATCATTCCGCAGTTCAATTTTCAGCCTGCTCAAACGATCATTCCGATTCGATCTTTTAGACGGTTTGTACAATTTCCATTGCTATTCTGGATCATTGCAGCAGCTTTAGTTTCTTACTTTTTATGGCCATATGCATGGACGATCGGTTTAGTGGGTAGCTTGCTGTCACTTTTGTATGGTTACCGCAGCTACAAAAAAACGGGTTATGCTTTATCCACAGAAGAAGTAACCTTTCAGTTGATAACCTTCCTAGGTACCGAGATCATGTACTTACGTAAAGACCGTATTTTAAATTTAACAGTCAAGCAAAATCCTTTTTTAAGAAGAAGTCGATTGGGGAAAGTAGAAGTCTTTAGTGCCTTAGGAGATACATCCCAAAGCAAAGAACTGTCTTTTATTGAAGAAGCCGACTGTGA
>NZ_JBEMBC010000148.1:0-3617 GCF_040274425.1 Carnobacterium sp. | reverse complement strand
AATTCAACTTGATTACTGACATACAATTCTTCTGGCAAATCATACTTCGTTTCAAGATCTTCAAACAAGCCATTTAAACCAGCTTTGTAGATATTATTGTGAACAAATTGAACATCGCTAGATTTCAAATAGTCTTGGATCACAAAAGCTAATCTTCCTTGGGAATTTGTGCCACTTTGATAAAGACTTATACCAGATGCAAGTGTGATCAAAAGGAATGAATTCACACTGAACAGAAAGAGGAATTTGCTACGTCTTATAGAACGGGGAGAAGTTGATTGATTTTTATTGGTTTTCCATATGTACCAATAAAAACCCCAGCCAACCCAAACAAACAGACTAAGAAAAATGATTAGGATAATGGGAGCTTTCTGATCAATCCCGCCGTCTTGAGCAAGTGAACATAAGTAATAACACCCTATAGCGTAGATAGCTACGGTAATCGGATTAAAAATAAAAGCTCTCAATTTGTAATTTTTGTTCTTCAAGTAAATCTCATCCTCATTAGTATAAAATTTTCGGAAAGTTATAGGCATAGTTTAGCACTTTTTCAGTGTCTTATTCAATGAAGAAATGACTATAACTTTGGTATTATCAGTAACATTAATTTTCAATATTATTTTGAAAATAGTTTTAACTTATTTTTTAATTTTTTTGCATTGAAGCCAAGAAGCGCATCAGACAACCCAGTTTTAAAGGATAAAAATAGGTAAGTCATTATTCCGATAATGGCAGCAAAGGTGACGATAAGAAAACTATGCATTTTACGTTCAGGATCCAAAAATAGATAAAGAAAGTTTCTTACCAGCAATACAACAAGAAGCATTAGAATACATGAAAAAGAAATTAAAACAGTTCTTTTGAGCAGCAGTTTAATATCTGGATGAGTAATGTTGATTATTTTTTTTAGATTTAAGATGCAAATTATTCCGAATGAAATAGCAGTAGCTAGTAATGGACCATAAACTTCAAAAATTGAAATTAATGGGTATTGTAAAATCAGTTTTACTATAGCTCCTATAAGTAAGGTAAAGATGGCATATCTATTTTGATTAATACTTTGGAGAATACTTGAACTTAGCACATAAAAACCGAGGATAAATCCAGTTAAACAAGCTTGTATAAGAACTTTTGTCCCTAAGTTGCTTGGTTCATAAAATAGCGTGTAAAGAGGTTTTGCTAATAAAATCATTCCTAATATAGATGGGAGGGTGATAAAAAGGAAAAGTTGAATGTTGTTTGTCACCATCTTTGATAATGAAAGTTTGTTTTTTTTTGTAAAAAATTCTGTTAATAGAGGAAGACCAGCACTTGACAGCGATGTAGCTAAGGCAATTACAATCATTGTTAATTTATCAGGATTTGTACTGAAAATCGCAAATAATTCAGTTAAGCGCATATCAGAATAAGTAGAAATTTGACTCATGATTCTGGAAAATGTAAATTGATCAATTAATTTAAAAAGCGAAATACCTGAGGCCACAATGATAAAAGGTATCGATACTTGTAGGAGTTCTTTTAATAACCCTTTAGAGTTAATTTTCGACTTTTTATTTTGCAGAAATATGTCATTAAGTGGTGCCTCTTTATGTAGTTTAAATAATAAATAGACATAACTTACTATTAGACCAATAAAAGCTGCAAATGTTGAATGAACCACTGCTGTAACATAATTTCCGTTTAATACCTTCATAATAATAAAAGTTGAAAGCAGCATATAAATGACTCTTCCTATTTGTTCCAAAATTTGCGAAACAGCGTAAGGTTTCATTTGTTGGTTTCCTTGGAAATAACCTCTTATAACACTCATACTAGGAAAAAAAATAACAATAATACTTAAGGATCTGATGACTGCTGTCAAATCTTGACCACCACCAGAACTTTTTGCAATTATCGGCGAAAAAAGATACATACCAAAACTAGCTATGACTCCAATAAAGGTGGCTATTTTAAGAGAACTATAAAAGAACTGATTGCTCATTTCGGGATCATCCAATGAATTGTAATAAGCAATTTGTTTTGTTACAGCAGAAGGAATTCCAGCCGTGGAGATTAATAAAAATATAGCATATATATTATAACCCATTCCATAAAGTCCATTAGCTACTTTTGCATGTTCCCCCATCCAAGAATACCAAGGAATAATATAAATTAATCCAAGAAATCTAGAAAGAAAATTTCCGACAGTTAACCAAAAAGTCCCTTCAATCATCTTATTTGTTTTAGAACTTGTAGTTTCCTTGTTTAATTCATTAGATTCGTCCATAGTATCCTCCAACTTTTATTAGGCCAAAACTAGCTGTTAATTATTCAATTCAATCTATTACTAAACATTCAGAAGTAAGGTAAATGAACATACCAATTTATTGTCCTGCTATAAATAGTATACAATAAAAGAAAATAGAACTACGGCCAGTTGCTAAACGTAAGAAAAACTTTAAACACTATCTAAATTAGGTATACTTTAAGTACTTTTCTGAAAAAAATTTAAAATAGTCTATACTAACAGATAAAGAGGAGGGAAAGTGTTGAGTTTTAAGTCGATAAATTTAATAAACAATATGCTTACTGGTCTAGGAAAACCTAATATTACAGCTTTATCTGAGGAGAATCATAACTATGAATATGAGGGCATGAGCTTTAGTATTGCAGACAATACCTATCGGAGTCGCTTAGCTAAATTGACCCCAAGTAAAAAAGGGTATTTTGTAGTTTTCTGGAAGAAAAATGATACTAATAAAAATCAAGCCTATTCTTACGATGAAAGCCCAGAAAAGATAATAATTTCGGTTATAGATAATGAATTACAAGGACAATTTATTTTCCCAAAATCTATATTACTTAAACAAGGAGTTTTGAGAACAGGAAATTCTAAAGGGAAAATGGCAATACGGGTTTACCCTTCTTGGGAGAATGGGCTAAACCAATCTGCAATAAAGACTCAAGAGTGGCAGAGGGAGTACTTTATTGATTTATCAAACGAAGTAGATAACAATAGGCTAACAAAACTATATTTTTCTAAATTAATTAACTTAAAGTGAAGGGGTGTTCAACGTGACTAATTACGAAAAACAATTGATAGAAATGATTGAACAGAACACTTACATAGTATCGATTCTAGAAACAGTTGAGAAATTAAAGGTAAATGATGCCTGGGTATGTGCGGGGCTTATTCGAAATAAAGTATGGGATAGTTTGCATAATACAATAACGACTATAAATGATATTGATGTTATTTATTTTGATACTGCAGATATTTCCTGGGAAATGGAAAAGCAGTTGGAAGCAGAGTTAAAAGCTTTGTTTCCAAATCAACCTTGGTCAGTAAAAAATCAAGCCCGTATGCATTTGAAAAGCGGCTTTGATCCTTTTACTTCGTCATCTGCTGGTGTTGCCCATTTTCCAGAAACTCCAACTGCAATAGCTGTGAGGCTTTGCAAGAATAATCTTGAAATTATGGCTCCCTATGGAATAAAGGATTTATTTGAAATGAAGGTGAAGCCTACACCCTTTTATCAAAATAATAGCGAATTTCATTCAATATATGTTGAACGCATTAAAGACAAAGAATGGGATAAAATATGGCGGAATTTATCTATAGAATTTTAAAAATAAAC
>NZ_JBEMBC010000147.1:0-3678 GCF_040274425.1 Carnobacterium sp. | reverse complement strand
AGATATTTTAGGCTGTTCTAGGGTACAACTATGCTCATCTCACCACTTTCTCTCACCTCGGCTAGCAAATGAGAAACCTTAGGTCAACCCCTTTATTTACTATATAACTTAAATAAAAGGAACGATATCTTATGGAGTAGCGAATAAATGAGTGAAAGAATAATGTATGGAAATTGAGTTTGATTATAGCTTAGATAATTTTTAAGACTGTTTAAAATAGATTACTGAGAAACACAAAATACAAAGAAATATAAATGGTTATTAAAAAAGCTTTATGGAAAACTGAACTATTATAGTTAGTAAGGAGGGTAGTATGAATATACATATTATTCAACATGTTTCATTTGAAAAACCTGGTCGAATTATGGACTGGATACAAGAGAATAATCATACAGTCGAAATGATTAAAGTATTTAACGGAGAGCCTTTTCCCAAAGAGGAAGAAGTGTCTTTCTTAATTGTTTTAGGTGGACCAATGAGTGCGAATGATACAGAACAATGGATACAAGATGAACGACATCTGATAAAAGAAGTCGTCGATAGTGGGAAACCGATGTTAGGAATTTGTTTAGGTGCACAACAATTAGCTAAAGCCTATGGAAGTGATATTATTTCTACTCCTAAAGAAGTTGGTTGGCACTCGGTGACCTCTTTAACGCAAAACTTTCATCCTAGTAAAGAGTATACTGTCCTTCATTGGCATGGTGAAGGATTTACAAAACCTTGCCATGCTACGCCTTTATATTCTACTGAAAAGTGGGAAAACCAAGGGTTTCGCCTGTTCAATGCGATAGGATTACAATTTCATTTTGAAGCGACCAAAGAATCTGTGAAAGAGATTGTAGAAGCTGATTCACTGTTTCTGTCACAGTCAGTTTTCTCTGTGACACGAGGAGGAACAATAGATTTTCCTGTTCCTGATGAGAATAAAGATATTCTATTTTCGATCCTAAATACATTGGAACGTGAAGTGAAATAAGTACAGTGTATTTATTTGATGGATTGGGCTTGAAATAAAAGAATGGAGGAAGACAAAGGATGATCTTAAAAGAGGTTGTAACAAACTATTTATTTAACGATGAAATAATACAGACTATCGCTAACTACTGGAAGAAACACTATTACCAAGAGGAAGAGGTTACTGTTGGTAATATCAAAGAAAAGTTAGTTAAGTTGAGAGAAGAATTGGATAGAGTAGACACAACGGATGCTGCTTCTAGGTGTGGATATAGTCTTACCGCTAAATGGATTGAAGATGCTTTTACAGATGAAATAGTGATCGATATTTTTTGTACCTTTAATGAAGACGGAAAGCACTACTCAGTTGATTATCTTTCTTTTGAAGAGATGCTCCATTATAACGTTATATTTCCATTGGATATACCTAAAATCGATTTTTTAAGCGAATTACTATGGGAGATTACTTTCGAGGGGTTTACTGAGGAAAGTAAGACTAAAAGTCGCAGGGAGTTAGAAAATAGAATTCAAGAATCTGATGAAGTTCAAAAATCAATGGCTGATGTTAAAGCGTTCATTGTCTTTTTTAAAGAAAAATGTTCAACTGATAAACGCATTTCAATAATTGACCACTTCAAACCACTGACGGATTCTGTTGTTGAAGACTGGTCAGACATTTTTGATGAGACCGAGGATGAATCAAGTGAAGTATCTTTTTGGTCAAATGTAGCTGTGCAAAAGCAAGATGAACAGCTATTAGAAGAATTTCTTCAAGTTTTCAAAGATGAATATGACTCTTTTGTTGATCAGAAGTCACAAAAGAAATTATAAAATACAAATACATATAGATTAGATTAAAAATTTCAGCGGAGTTATTTGGCTTAGATACATTAAATTAGATATAATCATGTATCAAACAGAATAAGGGCCACCAAACTCATATAAAATATAGGTAAGTTTGGTGGTCCTTATTCTTGTGTTTATCTACCAATAGGTTTAATTAATTACATAATAGCAAATAAGATATTTTTGTACATGTTATTTTAGGAATCGCTACAAAGTTAAACGACTACTTCTAATTTGAGTTTTCCGCCTACAGATTCTACGATATTACTTAATGTTTGTACACTAATGTTTTGTGTTCCTTTTTCAACTCGAGAAATATAAGATTGTTTTTTTCCAGTTAAAGTAGCTAATTCAGATTGAGTTAATTGTTTTTCTTCTCTAATTCTTAAAAGAATAGTTGCAGCTTGATAGCTCGCTTCAGTTTCTTTCCATGCTTCAGCAAATTCCGGATTCTCCATTTGGGTATCAAAGTATCCTTTTAGTTTATTTTCCATCTTTTTCACCCTTTCTTTCTAGGTAGTCTTTACGATACTCTTTAGATTTGGTAATTTCTCTTGCAGGAGTTTTTTGTGTTTTCTTCGTGAAACCATGCGTGATAATATATTTATTATTAGTAAAATGAAAATATAAACACCTAAAAATATTGCTTGAGAATTTTACTCGGATTTCGTAAATGCCATCATCTAAGTGATCAATATACCCTGGTGGAGAATGGACTCCAAAATCCTCTACAATAGTTATTGCTCTTAGTACTTTAGCTCTAGATTTTACATCTAGGCTATCTAAATAATCCAAGAAAGGTGTTTCTCCGTTTTCTTTTTCATAGATATCGAAATTATATTTTTTCATATACATATTATAACCTATAAGTGATAATATGTAAACTTTCTTAGAGTATTTGTATTGGATAACAGATACTATTAAGTTTATAGGAATACATGAAATTGCTTAGAATCATGTATTGCAAAATAAGAGATTAATTTGACAAACCGTCATAAAAATAAAAACCAGTCAAAACTAATAATAATATAGGTATTCCATAAGCTAAAACTCCTATTAATCGATCTACTAAAAATAAATAAAAAAATTCTTTTCAATTTTTATTTATGGTATGACATAAATAAAGTAAAGTTATTCGTCTAGGTTAATCTTATTAATACTCTTTCTCACTAGTGTTGCATGCAACACTAGTGAGAAAGAGTATTAAATATACTGCAAGACAAGACCTTTGGTAAATGAAGAATAACAAGCAAAAAAATAGCAGTCATGTCTCTTGACAAAGTATAGTTGCTATTCTTTCTTTAGACCCTACTTTAATGAAATTTTTGTTTGGAGGGAACGACTTCATTCCTTTGATTATTTCAGTTGAATTTAATAGAGAAGCCTGGCGTCTATTAAGAAATACTTTTCTTGATGAGCGTCAATTTTTTTAACGGAAATCTATCCTATACTAAATTCAGTAAAGAAAAAGGAGGAATCAAAGAAAGCTATTTTAAACAAACCAAAATTATAGGAGGAATAAATCATGACTGAAAATAAAGCTACTCAAGAAAGAACACCCCAAGAAAGATTGCAAGAAGAACAAGAACACAAGGAACATGTCCATCATACAAAAATTAATGCAGCGGCCATTTCGGATCATCTTTTAGGGAACATGCATACTTTACATGTGAAATTGCACCAATATCACTGGTATGTAAATGGCGCTAATTTCTTCACTCTGCATGAAAAATTTGAAGAATTGTATAATCAAAACGAAGAATGGTTCGACAAACTAGCAGAACGCTTGATTATTTCCGGTCATAAACCGGCTTCAACCACCGCTGAATTTGAAAAATATTCCATGCTTTCAGAAGATGCCGTCAATAAATATGC
>NZ_JBEMBC010000146.1:0-3729 GCF_040274425.1 Carnobacterium sp. | reverse complement strand
TTTTGTTTGTATAGTAGATTTCCTGGCTAAACTGTCTTTATTTTTTTACTTGAGGTTAAAATAGCTCCCATCATGACGAAAAAGAGATATCTATAATTGTCTCCACTTTTTCGTCAAATGGTTCTCCATGTAAGAGTGAGCTTTGAAATGATTGTCACTTTTACGTCAACAGGGATTAATCCTGGTTCCACTTAAAAGTGAAGCAAGAAAAAGTACTCACTCTTACATGAACGATCGAAAAAAATTGAAAGACTAAACTACCTGTTTTTCTACGGAGTTAAACGGAACATTACGCATCCTGTATATTTTGATTAAACCATTCTAACAAGTTTAGCTTGTCTGTTTTAATTTGTTGCTGGATGACTCCTGGCAAGCGCAATTCAATAATATCTTTGTAGCTCCAAAAGTCATAACCAATTTCAATTCTAAGAATCGTCGTATTTTGTTTTCGATGATGCTCAGTTAATTGATCTTCATTTTCTCTTTTGAATTCTAGTTTAGCCATACCACTGTTTACCCAAGTTTGTGCAACATGAAATTTAATGGCCAGATATTCATTAACGGGATTAGCTTTAACTTCTGGAAAAAATGTAGCATTTCGACAAACTTTTTGGACCAACATCCATTCATAATCGGTAAATAAACGCGAAATCTTATTCATATTTTCAGGTTTTAACCCTTGATTGCCTTTCTTCCAGCGATCCCAACTTTGTGGTGAAATCCCTAATTGGGAGGTGTAAAAAGCTTTTTCGCTGACAAACTGTTCTTTGATGGCTCTTAAAACAATTTCTACTAATGATTCGTGCATATCCATCATTCTCCTTTCAATAATAAATAAATTCGAATAAGTGCTACTTTCATTTTACACCTACTACGTTAACTTTCAAATTTAACGCTTTCATTTCCTGAAAAAAAAAACATTCATCCATTCTTCTTTCACTAATTTGTTTTTCAATGGTAAAATACAATTGACAGCGTTTAAATATAGATTAGGAGGCTTTTTATGAAAAAATTAAATTGGGGTATTTTAGGTTTAGGCCAAATTGCGAATGAATTTGCAGAAGTATTTGATGTGGAAAATGCCGTTCTTTATGCGGCTGGTTCACGGAATGACGAAAAAGCAGCTGAATTTGCTGGGAAATATGGAATTGAAAAATCGTATGGTTCTTACGATGCACTATTAGCTGATCCAGCTATCGATGTGGTATACATTGCTACACCACATAGCCACCATGCTGATTTGATCATACAAAGTTTAGAACAAGGAAAGCATGTTTTATCAGAAAAAGCTATCACTATGAATAATGATCAGTTAACTCAAGCAATGACATTAGCAAAAGAAAAAAAGCTAGTCTTAGCTGAAGCTATGGTTATTTACCATATGCCGCTTTATCGCAAGCTAAAAGAAATTTCTCAAAATGGTTCTCTTGGCAAATTAAAAATGATTCAAGTCTCTTTCGGAAGCTTAAAAGAAGAAGATCCAACCAATCGCTTTTTCAATAAAGATTTAGCTGGAGGAGCCTTATTGGATATAGGAATCTATGCTTTATCCTTTGCCCGCTTTTTCTTAACAAGTCAACCACATGAAGTTTTAACAACTATGAATTTTTACGAAACAGGTGTTGATGAACAATCAGGAATTTTATTAAAAAATGATCAAAATGAAATTGCATCAATTTCGCTTACCTTTAGAGCTAAGATGCCAAAATTGGGCATTGTGGCATTCGAAAATGGTTTTATTACGGTTAATGATTTCCCACGAGCAGATAAAGCAACCCTAACTAAACCTGACGGATCCGTAGAAATCATTGAAGCAGGCGATACTAACCAAGCTATGAATTATGAGATAGCGGATATAACCAATATGATCATATCCGATAGTTCTGATGCTTCACTTGCTCTTACTCATGATGTCATGGAGATCATGGATACTTTAAGAAAAGATTGGGGTCTGCATTACGACTTTGAATAATCCTTATTTTAACCTTTACACAAAAAAAGCTAATGACCTGTCCTGTTTGGACAGTGCCATTAGCTTTTTACTCTTCTCTTTATTAGTTAAACAGCCCTACGATAGCGTTCCATATTTGACTGAAGAAATTGCCGACTTTGTCTACCAATCCACTATCTTCAGCTTGTTGCAAAGCGTCGCCAAACTTATCTTGGACTGTATTGGACAAGTTCTTCAACTGTTCTTTTACTTCAGCAGAATCAATTGCACTTGTTTGTTGGTATTTTTCAAATAAAGCCATCAATTGATCGATCTGATCTTGAGTAACTGCATTTTGTAAGTTGTTTTTTTCTAGCGCTTCATTAATAATGCGTTCAACATCTTCTTTTGTAGCCAATTCACCTTGTTGCTCTTTTAAATCAGCTAAGCTTTGTTTGATTTCAATGATTGCTTGGTCAAATTTTGCTGTATCAAATTCTTCGTTCCCAGCATTTTCTTGAGCGATCTCATTAGTTGTTTCTAATTCATCTTGCGCTACTTCCATACGCTCTTGATCTAATTCTTCGCCGTTCACGTCAAATGCTTTATAGATACCTGACAAAGCACTTTCGCCCGTTACTTTACTGATACTGGCTACTACGATTTTCACATCTTTGACCCCAGCGGTAATTGCTGCATTTGCGTACTGATCTTGCGTAATTTGACTAATATTTTCTGGAGTAACGATTTCAACATCTACTCCTTCTCCAGAATCTTGTTTTTGCACTAAAACAGAAGAAATCATACTAGAAGTATTGCCTGATCCATCACCCAAATAGTTGATCAAATCTTGTCCGGTTACACTTCCTGCAGCCACATTTTCAGGATTTTCAATTCCTAATAATTTTTCCGTTTCTGTTATCTGGCTTTCAGATAATCCTCCACCATAGATAACAGTAGGTTTGCCCCATTTTTCATCCACTACCGTTGTGTCGATCCCATTTGTGGTTGCACTAGCAGGTTGCGGCAAGACTGCTAAAGATGCTCCTATCAAACTCATTGCTGTTAATGTAGTTATGCTTATTTTTTTGAATTGATTCATTTCCAAATCCTCCATCACAAGTTTTTTTATGACTTGTCTGTTTTATTTTTATTCTTTCTTAACTCCAGTATAGTATACCTGATTGTTTTTAAGAAATAACTAAGCCTTTAGACCTAAATAATGAAAAAAAAAAAATGATTCAGGAGATTACCCTAAATCATTTCACAACCAACAAACTATGTGCAAGCATTACCCCTCCAAAGCAATTTTATGAAAGAAAGTGAATAATTGCTGATCAAAAAATTGTAGGTTTATTTGCTCTGTGTAATTACTATGTACCTTTAGAATAGCAAACTCTTTTAAAGTTGTCCAAACAAACTTTAATACTTTCTTAATTTTTCCGAAAAAAGCTGTCTAATTGGTTTTTGTAAACGATCTTTTCCAAAATTGAATTTGTTGAAAAATAGCTTAACACTAGTCTTTTCATACCTATTCCAATTTGAAATCTGATTAGACAAATTTCTGTCACTTTTAAAAATTCGTTCAAAATAAACCGTATTCATTTTACCTGCAAACAATAATCAGTAACTATAAATTAGCAGACACTTATGTAAAAATATTGTTTCTTTACTGGAGAATAAATCACCACTTAGAAAGATAAACTACACCCAAAAATCAGATCTGATTTTTGGTGTAGTTTATTATTTATGAATGAGTTAAATCACTTTCTCACGATTAATCTGGCTTTTTTCCTTCT
>NZ_JBEMBC010000145.1:0-3743 GCF_040274425.1 Carnobacterium sp. | reverse complement strand
GGCGGTGTAATGGAAGTTAGAGACAATGTTTGTTCCATTATTGCAGATAGTGCTGAACGTGCAAGAGATATTGATGTTGAACGTGCTTTCGAAGCGAAACAGCGTGCAGAAGAAGAATTACGTAAGACAGAAGCCATTGAGAATAAGAGTCATTCAAAACGTGCAGAAATATCTCTAAGAAAAGCCGTTAATAGAATTACTGTATCTGAGCATAAAAGAAATTAGGTAAAAGTTGGAATAAAGCAGCTGGTCTGTATTTATTCCAACTTTTTTTATTTGACTAAAAAGAGGATAGCACTACTGAGCCCATTATATTACAATTTGAAGTCAAGAAAAATATCCTTTTGGCTTCTTTTATGTTAGTATGAGGGTAAGATTTAGAAGGGAAGATAACTAAAAATATGAACTTTTTAGGTGTGCAAGCTCTTATCACTATCCTGTCTCATTTATTTTTTGTCTTGCTAACTTTTTGGGCACTAAAAGGGATGCGGATAGAAAAATTGATTAAAAAGAATAGTATTGGTCAAGCTCGTGTTCTCTACTTATTTATATCTATAACTATAGGATACACTGTAAGTATGTTTTTTATGGATTTCTTGCTGACATCACAAAATTTGATTTTTTTATTTTATTAAGAATTAACTAAATTTATTACAAAACACTGGTTAAGTTTGTACCTTCACATGGCTTCGTGTTATAATACTAAATGTTGTCTTGTATTATTTACCTCACACAGTTGTGATAAAGGCAATGAAAATTTTGGAGGGATACTACATGGAAAAGATTATCGTTCGAGGTGGAAAACACCTAACTGGTACAGTAAAAGTAGAAGGGGCAAAAAATGCCGTATTGCCTATTTTAGCTGCTACCATTTTAGCAAGTAAGGGACAAAGTAAATTAACGAATGTTCCCATATTATCTGACGTATTCACTATTAATGAAGTTTTAAGCCACTTGAATTTAACTGTTGATTTTAACGAAACTGAAAAAGAAATTACTTTAGACGCTACAAAGGAATTACATTATGAGGCTCCTTTTGAATATGTAAGTAAAATGCGTGCATCAATCGTTGTAATGGGACCTCTATTAGCTCGATTAGGACATGCAAAAGTTGCTCTTCCTGGAGGATGTGCTATAGGAACACGTCCAATAGATTTGCATTTAAAAGGATTTGAAGCGATGGGTGCGGAAGTACATATCGAAAATGGGTATATCGAAGCATTCGCCGATCAATTAAAAGGAGCTCACATCTACTTAGATTTTCCAAGTGTTGGAGCTACACAAAATATTATGATGGCTGCTACACTAGCTAAAGGAACAACTACTATTGAAAACGTTGCGCGCGAGCCAGAAATTGTTGACTTAGCAAACTTCTTAAACCGTATGGGAGCTAAAGTTGTTGGTGCTGGTACAGAGAGTATCCGTATTGAAGGTGTAGCAGAGTTAACAGGTACGGAGCATAGCATTATTCCAGATCGTATTGAAGCTGGTACATTTATGATTGCAGCTGCTGTTACTCAAGGAAACGTTTATATTGAAGATGCTGTTGCTGAACATAACAAACCATTGATTTCGAAATTAAAAGAAATGGGCGTTCAATTTAAAGATGAAGAAAATGGGATGCGTGTTATTGGTCCTGAAAAATTAAAAGCAACAGATGTAAAGACAATGCCACATCCTGGTTTCCCAACAGATATGCAAGCACAAATGACGATTGCACAAGTGTTTGCTGAAGGTACAAGTACAATGAAAGAAACGGTATTTGAAAACCGTTATATGCATATGGAAGAATTGCGTCGCATGAATGCGGAATTTAAAGTTGAAGGACAAACACTAGTCATTTATGGACTAACAGAATTACAAGGTGCTGAAGTTGCAGCAACAGATCTTAGAGCTGCCGCAGCTTTAATTATCGCTGGTTTGGTTTCAAAAGGTTATACTAGAGTAACACATTTAGAATACCTAGATCGCGGTTATTATGAATTCCATAAAAAATTACAAGCCTTAGGTGCAGATGTAGAACGCATTGAAGAGTCTGTAGAAATTACTATGGAAAAAACTGAGCTTGAACGGTTATTTTCGTAATCATAAGTTGATAAAAAATAATCTTTTATATATTTAGAAGATATGTTTTAATTTAAGTCTTTTGAAGTAGACACTTAAGAAGTGGCGCTTCAGAAGGCTTATTTTGGTTGGTTAACAAATCCTGATGCTTTAAAAGAAATTCCAATGTAAAAGATAAAAGATTGTCCTAATCGTTGAAACATTAAAACAATTATTTTTCTGTTTCTGCTTAGGGTGCAAACTTCTGTCACAGAAAGCATTAAATTTAGTTAAATGTCTTTAATTCGACATTTAAGAATGATACAAGTTATGCTATAATAGTAAATTAGATGGCTACTTTATTTTTAAAGGAGTAGTCAATGATGAACGAACAAGAGCTTGAGAGGAGAAACAAGTAATGGCGAGAGATATAGGGATAGATTTAGGTACAGCCAATGTATTGATTCATGTAAAAGGAAAAGGCATTGTTTTAAATGAGCCTTCAGTTGTTGCAATCGATACTACAACAAAACGTGTTTTAGCAGTTGGAGAAGAAGCGTACTTAATGGTTGGACGTACACCGGGTAACATTCGTGCTATTCGTCCATTACAAGGAGGAGTCATTGCTGATTTTGACATAACTGAAGCAATGTTAACTCACTTTATTAATAAATTAAATGTTAAGGGCTTTTTATCAAAACCAAATATTTTGATTTGCTGCCCAACAAATATAACAACAATTGAACAAAAAGCTATTATTGAAGCAGCTGAGAAAAGCGGCGGAAAAAATGTTTATCTTGAAGAAGAACCTAAAGTAGCAGCTATCGGAGCGGGTATGGATATCTTCCAACCAAGTGGAAATATGGTCATTGATATCGGTGGCGGAACAAGTGATATTGCCGTTCTTTCAATGGGTGGAATCGTAACTAGTCGCTCATTAAAAGTAGCTGGAGACCAGTTGGATAATGAAATCACACAATTTGTTAAAAAAACCCACAAGTTATTGATTGGTGAACGTACAGCTGAAACAATCAAAAAAGAGATTGGAACAGTTTTCCCTGGTAAACGTGATGATTCAATGGAAGTTAGAGGCCGTGATATGATTACAGGTTTACCTAGGACCATCACGATTACTTCAGATGAAGTTCAAAAAGCTACAGCTGAATCTATGATGATGATCGTTCAACAAGCTAAAGATGTATTAGAACAAACACCTCCTGAATTATCTGCGGACATCATTGATCGTGGAGTGATTTTAACTGGTGGTGGCGCATTATTAGATGGTATTGATCAATTATTCTCTGAACAATTGAGAGTCCCTGTATTTGCTGCTGAACAGCCATTAGATTCTGTTGCATTAGGAACAGGAATCTTATTAGAAAATATGACCAAAAAAAAGCGTAAATTTTAAAAAATAGTCGATCAAAATGAGGTGAACCAATGACTAAGGAAAAAATAGGACTTCAAATCGCCACATTTATTCTAAAAATAGTACTTGTGATCGTTTTGATTGCTCTCGCTTTTATTGTTGGAGCGATGATCGGTTATGGTGTATTAGGTGATGGAAATCCATTTGCTATTTTTGAAAAGGAAACATGGGTGCACATTTTTAGTTACTTTACAAAACCTACAATAGTCAACTAGTTCCATCCCTTGTACGAAATAAAATACTAAACACCCTAAAAATTGAATTAAATTCT
>NZ_JBEMBC010000144.1:0-3847 GCF_040274425.1 Carnobacterium sp. | reverse complement strand
CTAGATAATTTTAAACGGATGTTTACGCTAGATGAACTTTTTTGGAAATCTCTTTACAATACAGCTTATTATGTTTTGTTTAATGTGCCTCTTACAGCTGTGGGAAGTGTTCTGCTTGCTGTATTATTAAATCAACGAGTGCGCGGTATTTCTATTTTCAGGACAATTTTTTACTTACCTGCTATTCTCTCAGGAGTAGCTGTTTACGTATTATGGATGCAGATGCTTTCACCATCCTCAGGTTTGGTCAATGTTGTTTTATCATGGTTTAGTATTGATGGACCAGCATGGTTGTTCGATCCTAATTGGACGAAACCGGCATTGATTTTAATGAAATTGTGGAGTGTTGGGGGGGCTATGTTGCTTTACTTAGCTACACTGCAAAATGTTCCAAACCAATTATATGAGTCAGCAGAAATAGATGGAGCTAGCGCATTTGCACGTTTTCGCCATATTACTTTGCCAATGATTACGCCAATCATTTTTTATGATGTTGTTACTTCGACAATTGGAGCTTTTCAAATATTTCAAGAAGCTTATGTCATGTCAGAAAGTGGAACAAATGGACCGGCTAATTCCTTATTATTCTATAATCTACATATGTGGAACAAAGCCTTTGTAGCTTTTGATATGGGATACGCTATGGCAATGTCGATGATCCTTTTCGTCATTGTATTAACCTTAACATTTATAAATATGAAATTAGCCCCTCGTTGGGTACACTATGGAGGAGGGCGAAGTGAATGATTGAATCAACATCTTTAAAAGAAGCTACAGACTTACCTAAGAAGCAGCGTTTTAAAAGCAGGAAAAGACAAAAAAGAATCGGACAAATTGTCACATACATTCTTTTGATTGGTATCAGCATTGTTTTATTAGCTCCGCTCTTTTGGATGGTCTTTACTTCTTTAAAACCAATGGAAGAAGTTGTTCAGTTTCCGCCAACTTTCTTCCCTGAAACATTTCAATGGTCGAATTATACTGAAACCATTCAAGCTTTTCCATTTTTCCAATACATGAAAAACACATTGTACATCACTTTTTTTGTGGTTCTGGGGAATGTGGTATCTAATTCATTTATTGCCTATGGCTTTGCTAAAATTGCTTTTCCAGGCAAAAAGTTTTTATTTTCTTTAGTTTTAGCGACTATGATGATACCTGGTTTTGTTACTATGATTCCACAATACATTTTATTCACAAAAATCGGATGGGTAGGAACTTATTTACCACTGATTGTTCCTTCATTTTTTGGAAGTGCATTTAATATCTTTTTGATGCGTCAATTTTATCTGTCCATTAATGATGAATTAATTGAAGCGGCTCAAATAGATGGTGCTAACCACCTATTTATCTGGAGTCATTTAATGGTCCCTTTAACTAAACCAGCATTAATTACTATTGGTATTACTTCTTTTAATGGAGCATGGAATGATTTTCTTGGACCATTGCTTTATATTCATGATGAAGATATGTATACACTACAAATCGGTTTGCAATCGTTCCAAAGTCAGTCCTCTACTCAGTGGAACTATTTAATGGCAGGGGCAACTCTGGTTATGATTCCGACGGTACTGTTATTCTTCTTTGCTCAAAAGTATTTTATTCAAGGGATGGATCTAACAGGTGGAACAAAAGGCTAGCTTTAAAAAAGTTTTTAATTTCTGAAAGATTGTGTTAGAAGAAAGGTAGTTAAGAATGAAAAAATTTGATTTAACAAATAGTGTAGTTGAAGGAACAGAATGGTTTGCACGCTTAGCTATTGTGAATTTGATATGGCTCTTGTTTTCTCTACCTATTATTACACTCATTCCAGCAACTGGTGCGTTGTTTCAATTAATGAGCGACTGGTCTAATGGAGAAACGGCTAAACCTATTTTCCGTAATTTTATGCATTATTTTAAACAAAACTTTTGGAGTAGTTTTAAGATTGGATTGCCAGTTTGCATCATTATGTTTATTTTATTTTTAGATAGTTGGTTTTTAAATACCCAGATGACCGCTACAGCAGGCATACAAATCTATAAATACGCTCTTTATACTTTTGGCATATTATTTGGATTAACTTCTTTATACAGCTGTCCATTATCAAAAAAAGTGAATGTATCTGTATCTCGCCTTTTTTTAACAGGTATGGTACTAATGGTCAGTCAACCACTGATCAGCTTATTATTGCTGATCAGTATCATTGTTATGGCAATAGTTTTATTAAAATGGCCAGCACTAGCTTTCTTTTTTTCAGTCAGCGTACTAGCTTGGCTAGCGACGCTTGCAATGGAAAAAGCGTACAAAAAAACAGCAAATAATACAGTTAAAGAGTAAAAAAATAAAAAGTCTAAAAATTATTTTAGGCTTTTTATTTTGTGCTAAGGTTAACTAATCAATAAAATGGACAAATAAATTAAGTACGATAGAATTAGAATTAAGTTGATGAATAAGAGAGAAAAAGGTCTGTTAGAGGTTAAAAAAGGATGAAAAGTAGATTCAGTACTTGAAAAAACATAGGAGGGAATAAAGGATGATGTTTCTGCAAATAGCGTCCAAGTTGGTCGTTGGTTTAATAGGGTTACTATTAGTTACACGTCTTTTAGGAAAAAAAACGTTGTCAGAAATTACTCCGTTTGATTTGATTTATACTCTCGTTCTTGGCGGAATCTTAGAAGAATCACTATATGACGATAAAATAAATATTTTGCATTTTTTATTTGCAGTTGCGTTATGGGGAATAATGATTTATTTATTGGAAACGGTTGTGCAAAAAAAGGATAAAGTGAATAATTTCATAAAAGGCATTCCTTCTGTTTTAATCTATGAAGGAGAACTGAATTTATCAGAAATCAAGAGTAATCATATTGAAATGGAACAGTTAAGATCTATGCTGAGAAGCCAAAACTGCTTTTCTTTGAGAATGGTCAAATATGCTGTTTTAGAAATAGGTGGTTCGGTCAGTGTGATGAAAGAATCTGAGGGAAATGAAGAATTTTCTTATTTATTAGTTGATGAAAAAGTCATTGAAATGAACACCTTACAATCTATTGGAAAAGATAAAAAATGGCTGATAGAAAGTTTAAAAGAAAAAGGGCATCCAAACCTGGAAGACATTGTTTATGCTGAATGGTCTCCTAAACAAGGCTTGTATGTAAAAACCTATCAACAATCAGAAAAAAAACAAATTAAACTAGAGAATTGATCATTTGTTAGTTGCTTGAAAATTCTAAATAAGATAAAAAGCTTCGCTGCAAAAATTGGCAAAGTTTTTTGTCTTATTTACTTTTAAAAAGGAGTTAAAAAGAAGGTTATTTTAATAGTATAGAAGCTGAGGATATGGTAATCTTTTTTTACAAATAAGGATGAGTAAAAAGGAGCAAGATATCTAGTGTTAGTTAAGTATAGAAATAGCCAGAATAAAGTGGCTTTAGGTTTGCTATCACTCATGCCAAAAGGACATGAATTAAAGCACCTCCAACAAACAATGCTACGGTACCAGCAGAATAAAAATTGGGAAATGTATTTTTGGCAAGAAGAAGGAAAATATATTGGCATTATTGGTATTGAAGTACAAAAACAAGAATTTGTTATTCAACATTTAGCAGTCTTGCCTTCCTTCAGAGGAGAAGGAGTAGGAAAAGCAATAGTAAATGAAATTCAAAAAATGTACAGCGGCCTTAAAATGATGACAACTGAAGAAACAGAAGCTTTTGTTAAATCGATTTATTGATGGACTTACCTTACTTCTATGGATTATACGAATGATTTATAGATGATGGTATTGATTCCAGCCGTTTTAATTGGTGGAGGAGAATGGTTCTTCCATAAATGGTTATTAAAAAATGATGTTGTACCAGATGAA
>NZ_JBEMBC010000143.1:0-3931 GCF_040274425.1 Carnobacterium sp. | reverse complement strand
AAAATGCTTTGTCATTTTGAATAATGATTTCTGTTTTTTGAGAATCTGCAATCTTCAATACTTTTTCTCCATTTAATTTTACTGAAATTCTCGAACCCTTACCGAACCCAACCAGTGTTACGCTTTATTGTGACAGTCATGCCTTCATTCCTTTCCTCAAAGCGATGAATCTTAACACCTTAGATACAAACATTTCAAAATGTAAAATTATGATTGCTTAGCACGTAATTTATCAGCTTTAATATCTAAAGACATTATTTTATCTAATTTCATCTATCTTCTTTTAAAAACATAATGTTAAAAAAAGCAATACCAAAAGATAAACCTGCGCTAGTAGAAAATATGCTGAATAAATCTATTTTAGAGGGCCTAATGATGTAATCAAAAACATAATTCAAAATACTTAATAAAATAAATAAGGCAATAAATTTAAAGATACTTTTTCTTATATAAACCCATTTATACTTCCTTGTATTTACAATGGCTATAAGAGGAACGTATGCTAGCATGAAGAAGACAAGAAATATATAACCTACTAAGAATTTAAAAGAAAGATCATTGTCGCTATTTTTATAAACAATAAAAAGCGATAGTATAGTCATTATTGTAAATAAACTATAAAGAATTTTTGTGAAA
Organism: Carnobacterium sp.; assembly: GCF_040274425.1. Lineage (NCBI taxonomy): Bacteria > Bacillati > Bacillota > Bacilli > Lactobacillales > Carnobacteriaceae > Carnobacterium > Carnobacterium sp. Next base: position 3,295 of record NZ_JBEMBC010000143.1, on the reverse strand, counting down.
ATCAATTGCTTAGATTTTTTCATTTTGTACCTCTCTCAAATAATTACATATCTGACTTTATTATCTAATATTTTTTAAATGAATTATATCATTAAGCGCATTAGTTAACTGGACAATAATGACACATATACTCCTCAAAGTGTGTGTGTTTATTTACATGAATAAGCGGCAGTTAACCAGCCTACAAGTAAGAAATATTTTTTTATCTATATATTTATGGACTTTAACTTTCTAATATAATAATAAACACGCACAAAACCAATCAAAATGAATAGAATTTTAAATAGTAAGTTGTCAGTGTATCCATTTAAAAATTCATTTCCCCACATAATAATAAGGATAATCATACTCATCATATCCGTCGCAGTAACAATTTTTAATAATGTTGGAAGACCCATTCAATCTCTAACTCCTATTAAATTTATTTTTTAAGGTCTTGATTTTATTTAACAACAGACAAATTGCTGAACAAATAAAACCAAAGAACCCAATATAGAGCATATTTTTCCCAACTGTATAATTCAATGCTAGCTCTTTTTGTGTTCTTAATAGTTCTTCTCTATCTATAGGATCAAAATCTTAAATAGGAATAAGTATGGCCCAAAAAAATAACCAATAATGATTGTTACTATAGATAAGAGGAGACATGAAACTAGGATTTAAGTTAAACTAAATTTCATCAATAGTTATTCCTTTCTTATCAGCTTTTATCATTTCATAAATACATGAAATAACAAGATTTTGTATACGTATCAATTCAACTATAAACTAAGTATAAAAGTACAGGAGCAAACATAAGTATAGCCAATATTATCAATGCAACTATCAGGAATTTTTGATATTTTTTCATCTTAACACCTCCGTAAAATAATTAAACACTATTAAAAGTTAATGCTTTATTTATATTGCAGTTGATTAGGAATTATATCCAAATATGACTGTTATAAGTAAAATGTATAAAGAAATTAACGTAAGCAGGCTTCCAGTAATCACACAAATTAAAGCTATTATTCTGTTTTTTTTTTGCAATTTTATTCCGCTAATTAAGAGGAGAATTCCTCCAATCAAGAAAAACAATTCAACTAGCAATATAGGCCATTTAAGTTCTACTGTTCTTTGTATAAACTTCACTATAAGCCTCCTTTCCCCTTAATATAAACCTTATTTAACATAATTCTTAGCTTGAAGGTCACTACTGGTCTTTATTTCTTTTACTATCTATTCTGTTCCTTATAAAATAGGTTAGTGGAATAGAAACAAACATAAGACCTGAAAATAATTGAATAGCTCCTCTGCCTATCTCCCCATTTATGATTAGTTCTTCAGGAGAAATTAAATAAGTTTGATAAGTTGTATATAAGCCGATTCCACCTATTATTAAAAATAACCAAGAGTAGCTCTTTTTATCATCATTTTTATGAAAGTAAGCATTTTGGTAGACACAGGCATTTGCAAAAAATATTCCTACTACAAACAGTATAATCATGGTTTCTAGCTCTTTAGTTGCTCCCCACTTCAAATTAAAAAATAATCCAAGTAAATAATTTAATACTAATAAGCTATTTAAAAATAGAAAGGAAAAATAGCCATACTTATATCTCATAGATTTTTGATAGTCATCATACTTTTTCATTACTCTGCCTCCTGGTTACTATAAATTAAGAATGGAAAGACTTCATTTATAGCTCTTATTGTCTCTCACTTTGATTGGAAAGTAACGCACACAATGGTTTACATCTAGCAACCAGTGGTTTACATTTATCAAAAATCATAAATAAATACAAATAAGAGCTTTAGCACTTAATCAAAAATGCTAAAGCTCTTATTCTTGCAATACATGATTCTAAGCACTTTTATGTATAAGCAAATAAAAATTCTATCTAATTCTTAAATGCAAGTTTTATACCTAAAACAAAAGAGAATATTGAAAGAACAACATACCTTACTATGTTTAAAACCGCTTCTAGGATATAGAGGTTAATATCCATTCCATCCTCATCAGGCATTGGATAGAACATATTGGGTAAACGAACTAATAGTAATACAGCTACTAAAATTAAAACATAGCCTAAAATCTTTTTATAATTTTTCATAACTACTTCCTTTCAGTTTTCTAATTCATAAAAAAATCTATAGTGACTTTATTTATAAGTACATTTTTTCTTGCTGACCCAGTACCCGTTTCTGACCTCTTAAAACATTCCAAGCCATTTTTTCTATATTTATAAATTTATTTTAACAAAAAACAGTGGTATAATACATTATTTTATAGAATTTAATGTATTTTAGTGAATGGTATGTAATGAACCGATGATGAATCAAACCTACAGCATGTATGCACCAATTCGTTGCGGGTTTGCAACAATTCATTGCTTGCAGAACTAGTTATTTTAAGCGAAACTATTAAGTATAGATCTAACTTAACAAACTAGGAGGCTCAATTTATGGAGTTAGCAGAACGATTAAAATATGAACGTGAAGAAAGAAAAATGTCTCAGTCTTTTGTCGCTAAAGAGTTAAATATCTCTAGACAGGTATTATCTAAATGGGAGTTAGGTAAAAGTATCCCCGATTTGGAAATGATCCAACTACTTAGTGAATTTTATAATTTTTCCATAGATGAGTTACTCAATAAAACGCCACCGAAAAAAACAACTAGTAGTATTTTAGAAACCATTTCTAAGATGGAGCCAGAAGATATTATTGAACTACTTATTTTAGGATTTGGTCTACCACTTATTCTTTTTGCTGTCTTTTTTTAACGTATTAGTGAATAAAAAAAGAATTTTACCACAAGGTTCTTTTTTTCATTGAAATTATATTAAAATATAGAATGGAAAATTGTTCCAACTAAATCAAAAAAAGATTCAATTTGCTTTTTTAATGAATACGTTAGCTTTTTTTTCATTAAATATTCCTCCTCCACCATTGATTTATTAAATCTATATTATCCTAATTCAAAAGCTAAAGTTCGTTATACCAGATCCTTATATATACTCACATAGGAACATAAAAGGATCGGTACAAAAAGCCTTATGGATAATTTAACTATAGATTATTCCATTCTTCACGAAGAATTCCGTACTTGATCGAATCCCAATATTGATTTTGCCAATAACGAACCTTTCGTATTCTTCCTTCTAACGTCATGCCTACTTTTTCACCTACACGCATCATTCCGTTATTTCCAGACCAAGTAGTAAAACCGATGTGAGGTAAATTCGTTACATTTTCAAATAAATGATCAATCCATAACTTTAAAACAATAGTAGAAATTCCTTTGTTCCAATATTCA
>NZ_JBEMBC010000142.1:0-3971 GCF_040274425.1 Carnobacterium sp. | reverse complement strand
CTGATGAAGAAGCAGTTCATTTGTTGAATATGCAAAAAGGATTTGAAGGAGAGATATTGTTTGATTCACTGGTAGAAGAATTTTTAGATATGGACGCATTGGTGTTAAACGATTTGCTATTTACAGAAAAAGGAAGCACATTTCAAGTTGATTCATTGATTCTGACGGGCGACAAAGTCTTGTTATTTGAAGTGAAAAATTATGAAGGAAGTTTCCAATTCAACTCGCACCATCTCTTGACATTTTCCGGCAAAGAAGTTGGGAATCCATTGAATAAATTAGATGAGACTTCTACAAAGATGCGGCAACTATTGAGTAAATGGAATGTCAAGCTGACGTTTGATCCTGCTCTCATTTTTGTAAATCCTGCTTTCACACTATATAACGCACCACCCGGAAGTCCAATCATTTTTCCTACACAAATCCGAGAGCACTTTTTTCGAATGAACCAGCGTGCCTTACCACTGTCAAAAAAACATCATTATTTTGCAGATAAAATGATAAAAGAGCATCAGAACGAATCCGCTTTTCAACAGAAATTTCCGAATTATACTTATGATCTCCTCAAAAAAGGATTATGGTGTATCGAATGCGGCTCCTCTGATTTAACAATTACCCAACGGTCCTGTTCCTGCAAAGCGTGCGGTCATAGAGCACCAATCGAAGAAATAGCATTGCGTCAAATAGAGGATTTCAAATTATTGTTTCCTGATTCGAAAGTAACTACTCCTATTATGTATGATTGGCTCGGTTCCACAATTCCAATGGCAAGAGTCAGAAGGACATTAGTAAAAAATTATAAAATTTGCGGAGCCACTCATGGTTCCTATTATGAATAAAAAAATCCTTGCAAGATATAGATACTCGTCATCAGACGAGTATCACCCCATTGAGTTCTTTTTGGCATAATCATTTAAATTAGGTCTATTCTATCGGAATTTTGTTCTTAATTGATTGAATTAAAGCTTATTATGCCTACTCAAATGGAATTCTGTTCTGAGTCAATCGAATTAAGACTTATTATGCTTAATCAAACAGTAAGCAGCTCTGAGTTAATCAAATTAAGGCTTATTATGCTTACTCAAACAGTAAGTAGCTCTGAGTTAATCAAATTAAAGCTTATTATGCCTACTCAAATGGAAAACAGCTCTGAGTTAATTGAATTAAAGCTTATTATGCCTACTCAAATGGAAAACAGCTCTGAGTTAATCGAATTAAAGCTTATTATGCCTACTCAAATGGAAAACAGCTCTGAGTTAATCAAGTTAAGGCTTATTATGCTTACTCAAACAGTAAGCAGCTCTGAGTTAACCGAATTAAAGCTTATTATGCCTACTCAAATGGAAATCGGCTTTGAGTTAGTCGAACTAAGGCTCGTTGCTCCATCCGAAAAAAGAAAGTCTCAAGAATAGAAATTCTTGAGACTTTCTTTTTTATTAATGCATCATTTTAATCGGTACATTTAGCCGTTCATTCAACAACTCGAACCACAAACCATAACCTAGTCCATTTGGATGGACATCATCTGCTAAGACTTCTTCAATCGTTAGATTTTTGTCTACCATTTTAGTTTGCATCAAATGATAGGTATCAATAAAAGGCCATTGTTGTGCTGTTACAAATTCAGCAATTTCATTATTGTATTGTTCGTAAGTCACTTTACCATCTTCTAGAAACACATCATTAAAAAGAGTAGGATTTGCAGTTTGCAAAACAACTAATGTATCCGGCAACTCCTCACTGAAGCGATCCATGATCCATTGAATATCTAATTTTGTTTGATCGACATTATTTTGCGGATAACGATTATTGTTGATCAAACACAACTCAAAAAGAATAATATCTGGCTTGTCTTTGACAACTGCATCAATTTTTCCTCTTGAAATCAGGTCAGCTGTACTGTAGCCATTGTAACCGTGATTGATTACTTTAGCTTGAATACTGTCACGCTCATTCAAATCATCTTCAAGTAACTTACCCCATACAGGCTGTGCTTCGGTCGCTCCTTTTCCAAAGGTTACACTGCTGCCTAAAACAACGATAGTCACTTCTCCATCGCGATCCGTTACAAATTTTGAACGATCTAACAAACTTTCTTGCATATATGTATCGGACAATTGATAATTTTCGGTCACTTTAGCTAACGTTTTATTTTTTTGAGTAGCATTAAAAAAGAAGATAAAAATAGCTACCAGCAATATAACTATCCCAAAGATCCATTTTTTTTGATGTGATTTATTCGTTAGTTTCATAATAAAGCCCTCCAACTATTAGTCCATGAAGTATAACATGTTTTACAGCAGTAAAATAAGGCAAAATTCCGACTATTTGAAGAGTTGGTTTTTAAAAATGACCATCAAATGTTAGCTCACTTATTCAATCTGCATTTCACTGAATGTACAAAAAAACGTTTATCACATCAAATGCAATAAGCGCTCTTTTAAATTGCTATAACCATTTCATTTAAAACAACCCAAAGACTTTAACTTTCTTTACTGGTTGAGGTGTTGCAGTATGAATGAATTCCCCATTGATCAAATCTTTAGTAACTTGATGGTACTCTGCTACTTTTTCAGAACCGAATTCTTTTTCTAATTTTTGATACGCTTCTTTCATTAGAAATGAGCGTGATCTAATATTGTGTGCATCCGAAGCAATAAAATGCACTAAATTTGCTTCAATCAATTGCTTACTGATTTTTTGGATCTCTTTACCGAATCCCCCAGTGTAACTAGCAGCCGTTAGTTGCGCCAAAGCACCTTTTTCAACAAACGATAACAATTTATTAGGATCTTTCAATATCGCATGATTCCGTTCTGGATGAACGATGATCGGTGTGATGCCCTCTCTTTGCATTTCAAAGAAAAGTGTTTCAGCATATTGAGGAATCGTTGGTGTCGGAAACTCAATTAAAATGTACTGGTTTCCTTCATCAATAAATTGGAGTTTATCTTCTTCAATATCTTCAAAAAATTCTCCATTGATGCGAACTTCTTGTCCAGGGAAAATAGTTAGTGGAATCCCTCTGGCATCTAGTTCTTGCTGCACTTCATCGACTAAGCTCAAAATATCTTGTTTTTCATTATCCCAATGTCCATTTTTATAATGTGGTGACGCTAAAATATGTGTGATTCCTTCGGCTACAGCTTCGCGCGCCATGTCCATAGAATCTTCCATATCTTTTGCCCCATCATCTATACCTGGTAAAATATGGCAATGTAAATCAATCATGTATTTTTCTCCTTTAGTTTTGCTCACTTAAATTATAGCTAATTATAAATCAAACTTTTTAAAAAAGCTAGATGGTCCGGTTCTTCTTATTTTTTTTCTTAACTAAGAATACATCTTACAGAAATAAAATTACTGGATTAACCTCCTTAAATCCCCAAAAAAATAGCCTCACATCTCTACAAACTAGTTGTAGAAACATAAGGCATTTTGTTGGCTATAATTTAGGTAATTGCAATATAAAGGAATGCAGCGATAGCTCCACCGATCATTGGTGCTACTACTGGAATCCAAGAGTAACCCCAGTCAGAATTTCCTTTGTTTGCGATAGGTAAGAATTGATGCGCAATACGTGGACCTAAGTCACGTGCAGGGTTGATTGCGTATCCTGTTGATCCTCCAAGAGAAAGACCAATTGAAAGAATTAAGACCCCAACTACTAATGGGTTTAATCCATCAGTAAATGTGTTTTTACCAAACATCATAAGTGCAAATACTAATACGAATGTACCGATAACTTCTGACATTACGTTGCCAACAGTGTTACGAATAGCTGGACCTGTTGCAAAAGTTCCTAAGATACTAGCTTGATCTTTTGTTTCTTTAAAGTGTGGTAAGTAAGTTAACCAAACTAAAACAGCTCCCAAAATACCTCCAAGTACTTGAGCAATAATAAACGGCAATACTAATGCCCAATCAAAATTACCAATAATAGCCATACCAAGTGTTACAGCTGGGTTTAA
>NZ_JBEMBC010000141.1:0-4044 GCF_040274425.1 Carnobacterium sp. | reverse complement strand
GACTTATGCACATAGCATAAGTCTAAAACAAATATGTTTTTATTTTTTACACTGTCTACTTGACAGGGACCAGTTCATCTTCTTTATAGCTTTTACTCAATTATTTGGCGTAGCTTGCTTTCTTTTCTTTTAAAGCAGCTACATCAGATTCTCTACAGTAAACATAATGTCCTGGAGAAATTTCACGTAACTCTTCAGGTTCTCCATTTGATTCACGAGGAATATATGGAGTACGCACACGATTACGCTCATATTCAGGATCTGGTAAAGGTACAGCAGACAATAAACTTTCTGTATAAGGATGCAACGGAGTATTGTACACTTCATCAGCAGGTGCTAATTCAAGTAATTTACCGGTATTCATTACACCAATACGATCACTGATGTATTTAACCATCGATAAATCATGGGCAATAAATAAGAACGTTAATTCTTGAGTTTTTTGCAATTCCATTAATAAATTGACAACTTGCGCTTGAATTGACACATCCAATGCAGAAATCGGTTCATCAGCAATGATAAACTTAGGCTTAACTGCAAGAGCTCTTGCAATCCCAATACGTTGTCTTTGACCACCTGAAAACTCATGTGGGTAGCGAGAAGCATGGTCTGGGTTTAAACCAACTGTTTTTAGAAGTTCATTTACTTGATTGTTTCTGTCTTCCGTAGAAGTAGCTAAACCATGAATATCGATACCTTCTGCGATAATATCGCGAACTTTCATTTTCGGATTCAATGATGCATATGGATCTTGGAAAATCATTTGCATTTCTCTTCTGAATTTCAACATATCTTTTTTACCAGAAATATCATGAACTTTGGTACCTTCAAAATCAATTTCTCCAGAGGTTGGATCATACAATCGAATGATTGAACGACCGGTTGTTGATTTACCTGAACCAGATTCACCAACTAAACCAAAAGTTTCACCTTTATAGATGTCAAAAGTAACATCATCTACGGCACGAACTTCATTTTTTGTTCCTTTGTTGAAGTATTGTTTTAGACCTCTAACTTCTAAAATCTTTTCTCTATTTTCCATATTAGTTTACCCCTCCTTTGACTTCAGTCTTAGCATTTTTTAAAGATGCATGAAGTGGGGCAAACTTTTCTTCATAAATTTTTTGACGTGCTTTAATTTCTGGTGGTGGTTCAACGGCAGGTGCATCGGGATGTAGTAACCACGTTGCAGCTAGATGCGTTTCAGAAACTTTAAAGTATGGCGGTTCTAATTCTGTATCAATTTTCATTGCAAATGCGTTTCGTGGAGCAAAAGCATCCCCTTTTGGTGGGTCCAATAAATCTGGTGGTGTCCCTGGGATAGCATAAAGTGTTTCAGTAATTTCTAAGGTAGGCATAGAACTGATCAGTCCCCATGTATATGGGTGTTGAGGATTGTAAAAAATTTCATCCACTGTTCCAATTTCTATAATTTTACCTGCATACATAACTGCAACACGATCTGCAACGTTAGCTACTACACCTAAATCATGTGTAATGAAAATAATAGAAGTTGCAATTTTCTTTTGTAGTTCTTTCATAAGATCTAAGATTTGCGCTTGAATCGTTACGTCTAAAGCTGTTGTTGGTTCATCAGCAATTAGCACCTCAGGATTACATGCAAGAGCGATCGCAATAACAATACGTTGTCTTTGCCCACCAGAAAATTGGTGAGGGTATTGTTTCATACGTCTTTCTGCATCTGGTAAACCAACTAAATTTAATAATTCTAACGCTCTTTTACCTGCATCTTCTTTGTTTAATTTTTGATGTAAACGAATAGGTTCAGAAATTTGTTTTCCAATAGTCATTGTTGGATTAAGAGATGTCATAGGATCTTGAAAAATCATCGCAATTTCTTTACCACGAATAGCTTGCATTTCTTTTTCAGATTTTTTTATAAGATCTTCACCATTAAAAAGGATTTCTCCATTTTCAATATTTGCATTTTGTGACAGCAAACGCATAATACTACGAGTAGTAACAGATTTTCCAGAACCGGATTCCCCTACGATAGCTAATGTTTCGCCTTTTTTCAAATCAAAACTGACACCACGGATAGCTTTTACTTTACCAGCATAGGTGTCGAATGTTATTTCTAAATCTTTAACTTCTAATACATTACTCATTCATTTTCACCTCGCTAATCTTTCATTTTTGGATCAAATGCATCACGCAAACCATCTGCTAACAAGTTAAATGAAATCATTAAAATACAAATAACTGCTGCTGGATACCACATTAAATGAGGTAAGAAGCGGAATGTTTTGTATCCATCATTAATCAATGTTCCTAATGAAGCTGTTGGTGCAGGAATACCTATACCGATGAAGCTCAAGAATGCCTCGAAGAAAATAGCAGACGGAATTGAGAACATGGTTTGAATAATGATAACACCTGATAAATTTGGAATTAGATGTTTAAATGCTATTTTAATTGAAGATTCACCCAAAGTGCGGGCTGCTAAAATATACTCTTGATTTTTCAATTTTAACGTTTGTGCACGAACTACCCTGGCCATTGAGATCCACCCAGTAATAGCTAGAGCAATAATAATAGACATAATACCTGGATCTAAAACCAAGAGCATTAAGATAACTACTACTAAGTTAGGAACTCCTGATAATATTTCTAAAACACGTTGCATGAAGTTATCAATTTTTCCGCCACACCATCCTGAAACTAAACCATAAGTTACACCTATCGTTAAGTCAAAAAATGCTGCAACAAATGCAATTATTAAGGAAACTCGAGTTCCATAAAGAATACGCGAAAGTAAATCACGTCCTAAACTGTCTGTACCTAAAATATAGTACTGGCCTTCAGGAACGCCTTTTTCAGCATATTTATCGACGCGTGTGTCGCCAACTGCTTGAGTTCCATTTAACCCATCAATTCCAATTCCAGGAATTTTAGGAGGTAAGCTTGCAAACTCTACTGTTTGAACATTTGGATCATGCGGTGCAACAAGTGGAGCTGCAATTGTAAGAATAATCATAATTGTCAGAACAATCAGACTAACGACAGCTGCTTTATTTTTTTTCAATCTTCTCCATGAGTCTTGAATAAAACTTAATGAAGGTGCTGCAATTTTTTCGTTATCTTGAACACTTGACTCAGACGCTGGAGCAAACATGTCAGGAGACAGATTCTTTAGTTCATCTGCAACAGGAGTATTCTCTTGGTTATGCATTATTTGTCCCCTCCTTCATTAGAAACACGAATACGTGGATCAATTACTCCGTATAGAATATCTACAACTAAAATAATAAATACTAGCATAGCAGAATAAAGAATGGTTACACCCATAATAGTGGGGTAATCATTTGTCATAATTGATTTAACGAATTGTTCTCCAATTCCTGGAATAGCATAGATATTTTCTACAACCATTGAACCCGTCATTAAACCAACTGCCATAGGCCCTAAGATCGTAACTAATGGTATCAATGCATTACGAACACCATGTTTAAATGCTACTGTCCATCTGCTTAACCCTTTGGCTCTTGCCAATTCAACATAATCACTACTTAATACATCTACCATTTCTGTTCTAATAAAACGAGCAGAATCGGCTAGCGGAGATATCGTTAAAGCTAATGTAGGCAAAACAGATGAACTGAATCCGCCATCCCATAAAGCGATTGGGAACCATTGTAGATATACTCCAAAAATAAGTTGCAATAATACTGCAATAACAAAGTTAGGAATAGATCTACCTAAAATTGCTGAAAATGTTGCTAATGTATCAATCCATGTGTTTTGATACATTGCTGCGATTACTCCTAAAACAATACCTAGTATTGTCCCAAGTGCTACTGCTTGAATACCTAGCTGCAAGGATGGCCCTATACGCGTAGATAACAGTTTTGTTACAGGAGTATTGTTAAATTGGAATGATGTTCCTAAATCCCCTTTAAGCAATCCACCGATGTACACTAAATACTGAACCGCAACCGGTTCATTTAATCCATATTGTTCATTCATAATATAGATTTGTTCTTCTGAAAGTTTATCCTGGTTACTATATGGAGTACCTGGTAA
>NZ_JBEMBC010000140.1:0-4071 GCF_040274425.1 Carnobacterium sp. | reverse complement strand
TGAAAAAGTTGGTTCATCGTACTCTATACTTAACTTCTCTGTTGCTAGGTTCACGGAAGCCTGTGTGACCCCACGTACTTTTTTTGCCGCTTTTTCTACTGTCTGCGCACAAGACGCACAGGTCATACCTTCTATGGCAAACGATTTATTCTCCAATTTTTTCGCTCCTTATTCTCCATGATGATGTAAATGGCAATCGCATTGTCCTTCTGAACACTGACAATCCACTTCTTCTACTGCGAAAGCTTTTTTCATCTCTAATATTTCTTCTAGTCGCTGGATATCATCGAAGCTTAAGACATGATCTTCAATGATACTCCCTACTACATTCCCGACATTCTTTCGACAAATACGATCGAAAATATCGTTTGTAAAACTTCTTACCGCTTCTTTCTCTTCGATATTTGCCGAATAAATATATTTTCTACCTTCTTGTTCTGTATTCAGTACGCCTTTTTCCACGAGTCGACCTAAGAGCGTTTTGGTTGTCGCTTGTTTCCAGTCCATTTTCTCTCCCAATGTAAAAATGACTTCTTTACTAGTCACTCGACCATTCGCCCAGACTACTCGCATAACTTCCCATTCAGCATCGGTTATATGAAGGTCTACAGCTATAGTACTCATATTCTCTCTCCCTTTCGTTTACGCGCGTAAGCATTAATGTTAAATAGAGTTTACACTAGTAAACGATCATTGTCAAGAGTTTATGTAAATGAATAATTTGTGATGTATTATTTTTTATAACTTTTTAACTTTCGTTTCGATGCGACACGCCTGACGAAAATATGGATTGTGTTTTAGTTCATTAATTAGGGATTGGATCGTCGGACACTTCTCTTTTAAAAAAACACCGAAAATAAGCTTTTTCAGAATGTCGGCGGATAGACATCCCACTGTACGGGTTTTCCATCCCCCGATTTCATTTTGATTACAAATTTGAGCCTAACAGGCTCAATGGGTCACAGCATCGCAAATTATTCATCTACAAACTATTTCAGCTTTAAACACAAAAAAAGCAAGGTGAGAGCCCTGCCTTTTTGCGTCTTTATCGGACTATAATTGTATGAGTAGCTCATTGGGGAGTACCGTCTTAAAATCTAGGAGAATGATATGCTACTCTCTGTCTATACTATAACTCGAATGTAAGTTCTGGTATCTGAATATTGGAAGTTTTTTTGCAAAGATTTAGTTTTTTACAACAGAAGCTTCATAAATAGAATCCACTGCTTCTTTTAGTTTTGCATCAAAGTCTGCATCACTTTGATTAACAGATAAGTCCTGCGTAAGCGCCCGTGAAAAACTTGCTATAACATTGTCATTTTGACTAAGTATTTCGTTCGCTTCGTCTGTTTCATAACCACCTGATAAAGCAACAACACGTAAAACTTGTGAATGATCGGCTAATTCTTGATATAAATTAGCTTTCGTTGGGATAGTTAATTTCAACATCACATAATCATCAGTAGCTAATGCATCTAAATGATTTTTAATGGATTGGTTTAAATATTCCTCAATTTGTTCTTTATCTTCAGAATGAATATTCACTTCAGGTTCAACGATAGGAACTAAGCCAGCATCAATTATTTCTTGAGCAACTTGAAACTGCTGGGTGACTACATCATCGATGCCTTTTTCATTATATGAAAGAATGTTTGAACGCATTTTTGTACCAAACATATTTTGTTCTTTTGCTTGTTTAAGTAAATTATTAAGTCCTGGAATTGGCCTCATTAATTGTACGCCATGTTCTTCCTCTGCAAGTCCTTGATCTATTTTAATAAACGGAACAATTCCTTTATCGCTTAAATAATCTCCAGCATATTGACCTTCTATCCTATTATTCATCGTATGTTCAAATAAAATCGCGCCAATAATTTTATCCGGAGTAAAAGATGGAGATGTGATGATTCGTGTACGCATTTTGTGAACAAGATCAAACATTTCCTCGTCATTTGAGTACTGGTTTTCACTGACCCCATAAGCATTCAGAGCTTTTGGTGTACTACCACCGCTTTGATCAAGTGCCGCGATAAAGCCGTCTTTATTCTTTATAGTATCAAAATGTTCTTGATTCATTGATAAACTCCCCTCCATAGATTTTCTGAAATTCCCATAGTTATCCTTCACTAATTAGTTTATTAAAAATTTTCATCCTATACCGCCGATTTCATTTTTATTACAAATTTGAGCCTTATGCATATTTTTTAATTATTTATTTAATCGAGAAACATATTCTGTTAAACGCACCAAATTAGAAACAAAACCATGTTCGTTATCGTACCAAGCAACTGTTTTAACCAATTGTCCCCCATTTGCATCTAATACTTCTGTTAACGTTGCATCAAAAACGGATCCATGTGTAGTCCCCACGACATCGGAGGAAACAATTTCATCCTCAGTGTACCCATATGAATCATTCGCGGCTGCCTTCATCACTTCGTTAATCTGATCAACGGTTACCTCTTTATCCAACACCGAGAATAGTTCTACAAAGCCCGCAGTAATGACAGGAACCCGTGTGGTGGTACCCGTAATGATCCCTTTAACCTCTGGAATGACTTTTCCTAATGCGTTGGCAGCGCCAGTCGTAACAGGAATAACATTTTGAGCACCTGCGCGACTTTTACGTCCCCCGGGAGCATCTTGCAAGTTTTGTGTCGCTGTATAGGCACGCGATCCTGTCATCAGGCCTCGTTGAATCCCAAACTCGTCCACTAATACTTTTGTCATTAAGGCTAAACCATTTGTCGTACAGGAAGCGGCGGAAATAATTTTGTCACTTGGACTCAAAATTTCTTGGTTGACACCAAAGACAACAACTTTCGTTTCTTCATCTTTAGTTGGTGCTGAAATAATTACTTTTTTAGCTCCAGCGTCTATGTGTGCCTGTGCTTTTTCATTAGTTGTGTAAAAGCCTGTACACTCCAAAACGATATCAATGTCCAAATCGGACCATGGTAGTTTTTTGGCATCCTTTTCTTCGAATGTTTTAACTTCTTTGCCATCAACCAGAATTGAATCGCCTCTTGCCTCGATATCATAAGGGAAAATCCCATATGCAGTATCGTATTTTAAAGAGTAGGCTAAATCCTCATTATTTGTTAAATCATTTACTGCAACAACCTGTAGTTCTGAGTCCCTCAACTCTTTAATACGGCGAAATGCTAAGCGTCCAATACGACCAAACCCATTAATTGCTATTTTAGTAGTCATTATATTCCTCCATTTAATTTTTTAATTATGTACTATTTTTCTTAATGAATATGTGCTGGTTATCCTTAATTAGCAGCCAAAGTTTAACATTAACCCCTCCTATACGTCTACTTGTGTAAACCATAAGTTGACTTTAGTTTACATTAGTAAATGATAGCTGTCAAGAGTATTTTTTAAATAGTTTTTTTCGTGATCTTACTCTTACAAGTCTTCGAGATTCTTAAAATATCTGATAGAAGTTATATAAATGAACAAGTGAATTATAATAATTCCTTCTGATATTGTTATTGATATATATTTTAATTTAACAATGAACATAAAATCCCTATACATAAGAAGGTATCACTAAGTCTTCTCATATACAGGGATTTTTTCTATATTTAATTGATCGCACATTTTTTGGATTATTATTCTTGACCTAGTTCCTCTTCAGTCAGCCACTTATGATTACGAACAACTGCTCCGCCATCTGTTGGTTGGTAATCCACCATATAAACATTCGTAGTTACAGCGTCATCAATTATTGCAGTTGCTCCTTCCATACCTTCCATATGGTTGGCTTCTAATGTCACTTCTTCTCCAGGTTCAAATGCGCCTTTGGTTGACTCAGAAATTTCTTCGTGGATAACCCAGCGATGATTTTCCTCTCGTTCTCCACCATTGGTTGGATTGAAAGAAACTTCATAAGCCGTCGTAGCAAATACGCCAGAAACAGTTGCTTCGGCACCTTCCATTCCAGGCATATGACCGCGCTGAAGAATAACAGATTCTCCTACTTCGTACATCGGATTTTCAGCTTCTTCCAAGCTTTCTGTAATTTCTCCCGACTCATCATGCTTCATATCTCCCATATTATCC
>NZ_JBEMBC010000139.1:0-4172 GCF_040274425.1 Carnobacterium sp. | reverse complement strand
AAACAGTGGATAACCAAGAGCAAATTTAGAAGATGTTTGTTCATTAACAATAAACCAGTTAGCAGCAATTTAATTTGATGATTAAAAATAATTCTTTTGCTTTTTTACCATATAAAAGGTAAGTAAATTGAAATTAAGATTTATCTACGTTAAAATAATGAATATCAATTGAATGGATAACCAAAAAATACACAATTGGTAAGTCACTACAAATAAAGGCATCTTGTAATAATCATGATTTATATGTGAAGGCTTAAAATGATTGTAGGAGGATTTATAAATTAAACAATGAAGGAACAATTTGCATCGTTTATGCTCATGGATCTGATACTTTAGAGGTCTTAATTACTGCAGCTATTAGTAACGTAACAGAACATAAGTTGCAAGTAATAGATGGGGAAAATCAGTTGATTCAAAAGAATGCTAAAGTAAATGTAGAAAGATGTAACAAGAAAGGAATACACACTCATGAGCCTTAATGAAAAAGAAAAATTAATTTTAGAATCTATTCGTGATAACCCTTTCATACCACAACAGGAACTGGCTGATACTATTGGTCTATCTCGTTCAGCTACAGCTAATCTTATTTCAGGGCTTGTAAAAAAAGATTATTTATTAGGAAAAGCGTATGTATTAAATGAAGAAGAACCAATCATTTGTATTGGCGGAGCAAATATTGATCGTCGCTATTTGGTAAAAGATAAGATGATTCAAGGGACATCTCATAATGTGCAATCACGTACCAATGTTGGTGGTGTAGCACGCAATGTTGCTGAAAATTTAGGACGGTTAGAAGAAAAGGTGATGCTGTTTTCTGTTACGGGAAATGATACAGAATGGAAGATGATCGAAAATCAATCGGAACATTTTATGAATCTTAAAGCTGTTGATAGAATTGAAGGCTGTCCTACTGGAACGTTTATGGAAGTCATAGATATGAATGGAGAAATGGTTTTAGGCTTAGCTGAAGTGGATATTTTTGATAAAATGACGCCAGAATGGCTCAGTAAGCACCTTTCTGTGTTAAAGCGCTCAAAATATATCATTGCTGATTTGAATTGTCCGAAAGATACCATAGAGTTTTTAAATAGTTTTGCTATTAAATACAATATTCCGATCGCATTAATGACCGTCTCTGTCCAGCGCCTAAATAATTTACCAGATTATTTAGGTGGAATAAAGGTGTTGGTTACGAAACATAATGAAACAGCAGCTTACTTTGATATGGAAGTCGAAACGGATGAGGATCTAAAAGACGCTGTAAAAAAATGGCTAGATAAGGGCCCAGAACACGTTTTTATTTCTAAAGGGAACGCTAAAATTGCTTACGGAAGTCAAGATGACGGCGTTCATATTTTTAATTATTCAAGTGAACAAGATGATCGCTATAATTGGGGAATGAATGAAGCCTTTTGTGCAGGGGTGGTTTATAGTCGTCTCCAAGGCAAGTCGATTCCTGATAGCATCACTGTTGGATTAACGAATGCTTTTCAAACATCTCAATCCATTTACGTTGTCCGACCTAATTTATCCAAGAATCAATTACAAAATGAATATAATGCATGTTTAGTAGATAAAACTTTTTATGATTAATTCATGATTTTTGTTTGGCCATAAAGGAAATACGATAGATTTAATAAGTGAGATATGCTATCTTTAATAAAAACGTGAAGATAGCGAGGAAATTTAAAAATGAAGATAGTAAAATATATTGGAAATACAATAGTGTTAGTTGCAGTTCTTATTTTTGTCGTAATCGCCGGAATTAGCTTCTTTTCTGCACCAGATAGTAGCGGGTTATTTGGGTATAAAGGCTACACTGTAGTAAGTGGAAGTATGGAGCCAAAGATATCAGTTGGAGATTTCATTATCGTTGAAATAGAGCCCTATGATGCTATTGAAACCGGAGATGTTGTAACTTTCCAATACAATACAGAAATCGTTACACATAGAGTAATGGATAAGACAGAAGAAGGATTAGTTACAAAAGGGGATGCAAATAATATCCAAGATCAAGGCTTTGTAGCAGAAGAATCTTATATTGGGATTCAAAAATTGCTTATTCCTTATTTTGGATACGTTATCACCTTCTTACAAAAACCGATTGCTTTTGCTCTTGTTGTTGCTTTAATGGGCATATATCTCATTTATCTTTATCTCCATCCGACAAAAGAGGAAGAAATAAAAGAGTAATTTTAAATAAACAAGTGTTTGTTTATTGGTATATCAGTAAATTGTCACAAATTAGACAAAAAAATATTTATGCATTAGAAAGCGTAATTAATAAATAGATAGTGGATAAAATAGTCCGCTACCTATTTATTTTTTTTGTTTTTTTTAGTTTAGTAAGAAAAAATTAGAAATTAATTCAACTAAAAAGAAAATGGAATTGCATCAAAATTTATAAATAATACTAAAAATAGCTTTTTTTTTATAAAAAGACATTTTTAAATCCCAAAAGATACTCAATCGACCTTTTTTTATGCAAATAATATACAGTATATACTTTTTATCGTAAAACAAATGTTGCTAAATTGTTTAAAATTACATTTGTTCTTATACATAAAGATAACAGAATAATTATAAATGCCATTCTTATGCAATTTGTTTGATTATCAAACCTTATCTTAAAGGTTCTGAAAGATGAACAAATGTTACATCTTAGAAGATGTATATTTATTGCTTTGAATAAAAATGATATAATTTGACTTCTTTTTTTTCTAAGATTATAGTTACGGATGTTGGGAACAAATAAAAAATTAAAGAAATAATGGAGGAGAATATAAAATGAAAAAAGAATCGGCAAGCAGAAGGAAAAAGTTACCACTATTACTAGGAGCTTTATTAATCATCAGCGTAGCAGCATATGGAACACGAGCATACTTCTCAGATAGTGCACAAATGCAAGGAAATATTCAATTGTCTTTAGGAGATGTAGACATATCAACAGATGGTACGACCTCTTGGATATACAAACCTTTACAAGTTACAGGAACTAGTTTAGATAAAAATGATAATTTAGGTGCAACTGTAGAATCGGATGGTTCAATTAAAAATGCTGAAAATATTACTAGTGTGCGCCCTGGTGATTCTTTTACAAGAACTTATTCTATTAAGAATAATGGATCACTTGATGTTAAAGTTAAGTTAACGTCAAAAGAGGCTCTGGGCCAACTTTCAAATTATAGCGATAAAGTTTTACCAGATGATGGTGCATTTACAACTACTATAACTGGATTAAAAGATGAATTTCCTCTTAAGAGCAAAGAAAGTAAAACATTTGATGTGACTATTACTGTTAAAACAACTGTAGGTGATTCATTTAACACTGGAAGTAACAAGTATGAAATTGGGAATAAAACAGCAGTAAATTATTTAGAAAAAGCTATTAATATTAATGCTGAGCAAACAAATAAAAAGTAAGTTTAGATAAATTAAAAGAAATAAAAATCAAAAAATATATTTTGAAGTAAGCGATTAGTGAAGTCATCTAATCGCTTTACTTCGGAATTTTTTACTACATATAACCTAAGAGAAAGAGGAATAGTTATGAAGAAGCTAAAAATTAATTTAATTATATTTTTTAAAATCATTTCGTTATTTTTAGCTTTCTTCATATTTTCCCCCTCGTTACAGGCGAAAGCATCATTTAGTGATACTGACAACATAAATATGGGAATCACATTAGAATTGGGATCAATAAGTTTAGCTACAGAGGATACCAATATTATTGACCCTGTATGTTTCACTGAAGGTGGTCCCGTCTTAATCGCTTCGAGTAAATTGGTAAATGATGGCAGTCTGTCGGGAAAACTTGCTTATAAGATCGATGTAACAGAGGGCAATAGGGTACTGACTGCCGATGAATTAAAAAATACAATGATCTCAATTGAATTTGAAACTGAAGAAATAAAAGTAGAAGCCACTGCAGCCAATTTAAACACAAATAGTTTTGCTTTTATTAAAAATGCGAGTGGTAGTGATATCGTTATTGAACCTAATTCTGTAGGTAAAATACCAGTAACTGTTTCCTACGAAAGTAGTACTCCTACTAAGGAAGAAAAAATAACAGTTAAAGTTACCTTCAGATTGATTCAGACAAATGCTTCAAATGCGAATGCTAATATGTTTTTGGATGAAATAACGTTAGAAAATAGTATTTTGTTAGTTCC
>NZ_JBEMBC010000138.1:0-4213 GCF_040274425.1 Carnobacterium sp. | reverse complement strand
CAATAAAATCAAAATGTTCTTGCAGCCATTCGTACTTTGCAGTAAACGTTTTAGGTACATCCATAGCAGCAGTTGCAATATATAAATCATAATCTTCTGCTAATTCACGTAAGACAGCCTGACTGTCTTTCATTACTGGAGGATTTCTGAAAAAAGCATACGTATTAATTAAAGGATAAAGTTCTTTAATGGTCGTAACTAGATCAAAATTTGGATTCTCTTTTAAATAGTCTTCAACACTATCAAAAGAGAGATTGTATTCCTTTTTGAATAATTCGATAAAACTAATTTCTATATCCGCAATAACTTGATCCATATCAATCGCAATTTTCTTTTTCATAAAAACATCCTTTCAGGTTGAAAAATTCTTTATTTTGATAAAGCCAGCTCAGCAGCATGCATTCCTGCAATTCGACCTGTGATAAAAGCACCAGTAATATTATAGCCACCTGTATAGCCATTATAATCTAATATTTCGCCTGTGAAGTAAAGGCCCTGAGTAAATTTGCTTTCCATCGTTTTTGGATTTACTTCTTTCGTGTGGATTCCGCCTCCAGTAACAAAGGCTTTTTCAATGGGCTGAGTGCCATTGGCTGTAAATCGAAAATCTTTAATGAACTCAATAAACTGAGTGATTTTATCTGGTGCAGCTTGTTTTAATGGCGCGTTTTCGTCCAAACCAACTCTGGCAAATGCGAATAGCAAATAACGTTCAGGTACAAGTCCCTTCAAAGCATTTTTTGTACTTTTATCGCCATCATTTTTCACTAGTTTTTGTAATTGCTGAGTTAATTCACCTTTTGTTACATTAGGAAGAGCGTCTAAACTCATGGTCACTTCCTCTGTTTTATCACGTTTCATCGTTTGATGAACAAACATAGAGCAACGTAAAACTGCTGGACCTGAAATACCAAAGTGAGTAAAAATCATGTCCATTTGATGAGTGACGACCGGTTTATTTTTTTTATTTAACACACTTAACGCAACATCTCTTAAAGAAAGACCTTGCAAAGTCGTATCTTTGATAAAAGGTTCATCAGAGAGAATGGGCGATTCTGTAGGGTAAAGTGGGGTAATGGTGTGACCCGCTTTTTTTGCCCATTTATACCCATCACCGGTTGAGCCAGTTCTTGGCATAGCTTTTCCTCCTGTTGAGACGATCACACAAGTGGAATTTAAGTTACGACCATCTTGCAATTGTACACCAGTTACTTTTCCTTCATCAAATAACAAAGTTTCGACAGGAGCCTCTGTATAGATATCTACTTCTAACCGATCCATAATGCCAATCAAAGCTTCTAAAATCGTTCTTGATTTATCTGTAATAGGAAACATTCTTCCGTGATCTTCTTCTTTTAAGGCAACATTATTTGATCTAAAAAAATCCATAATATCGTAATTATCATATTGATAAAAAGCGCTGTATAAGAAGCGCCCGTTTCCAGGGATGTGGGAAATGATTTCTTCTTTATCACGGTTATTGGTAACGTTACAACGCCCGCCACCAGTAACAAGTAATTTACGTCCAAGAGAGCTGTTTTTTTCGACTACTGCTACTTTTGCGCCATGTTCTGCTGCGGAGATAGCAGCCATCATGCCGCTGGTTCCTCCACCAACTACTAATACATCATACTTTGTCATTTCTTTTATTGGCCTCATTTCTATTCATTCCAATTGTACAAATTTTATTTACTTACTTTATCATATTCTAGCAGTTTGTTCCATAAAGCTGTAAACTGTTTTAAGATACAAGAACTTTTCTTGTTAAGAGAGTGCCTTAGCTGTTATGATGTTACAAGGCGATGAAATAAATTGAAAAGGAAGATGGAGCAGATGGAAATTTTAATTGCACTAATACCTGCCATAGCATGGGGCAGCATTGGGCTAGTGAGCAATAAATTAGGTGGAAACTCGTATCAACAAACAGTAGGAATGTCAGCTGGATCCGTTCTTTTTGCATTAGGCGTTTACTTTATTTATCAACCAACAATTGATATGAAAATTATTTTAGTTGGATTGTTATCAGGAGCTTTATGGTCATTAGGACAAATGCAACAATTCCAAAGCATGAAGTTTATCGGGGTATCCAATACATTGCCTATCTCAACAGGACTGCAATTGATTGTCAATACACTTGCGGGAGTACTGTTGTTTAGAGAATGGACAAGTACTAGAGATATTATTCTGGGAATTATTGCTATTATTGTTTTGATTTTTGGTGTAACATTTACGACTGTCTCAGATACGAAAGAAACAAAAGATGATTCTAAAGGACAAAAAAAATCTGGAGCAAGAGCGTTACTTTTTTCTACACTTGGATATGGATTATATACAATAACAATTAATGCTGCAGGCGTTGATGCGATGGCTGTTATTTTACCACAAGCTGTAGGTATGCTGATTGGTTCACTCTTGTTCTCAATGAAGCAAGAGATAAAGAGCCATTACACACTACGTAATATTTTGACAGGTTTGTTATGGGCATTAGGAAATGTCTTTATGTTGATCTCAATGGAAAAAATTGGTTTGGCTATTAGTTTCTCACTTTCACAAACAGGGATCATCATTTCAACGTTAGGAAGTATTTGGTTCTTAGGAGAAACGAAAACAAAAAGAGAGTTCCGCTATATCTTACTTGGCTGTATTTTAGTTATTGTTGGCGGTGTGTTATTAGGTTACGTTAAATCCTAAATGAATTTAGTAGATAGATGGGTGGTATTAAAATGAATTACCTTAGAAAGAAGCCATTAGAAACAACTGAAAGGCCATCTAATTTAAAAAGAGAATTAAAAACTATGGATTTAATCTTATTAGGTTTAGGAGCAATTGTTGGGACTGGTATTTTTGTGATTACTGGAACGGCTGCTGCACTAACAGCTGGACCGGCATTGATTTTATCCTTTATTATTGCAGCTTTTTCATGTATCTTATCCGCTTTATGTTATGCAGAATTTGCTTCTCGAATTCCCGTTTCAGGAGGAGCGTATTCTTATGCTTATACTGTTTTTGGTGAATTGATCGGCTGGTTGATCGGTTGGCTGATGATTTGTGAGTATCTACTGGCAAATGCTTCTGTAGCTTCAGGTTGGTCAGGATATATGAACGGATTTTTAGATGGTCTTGGTCTTGGATTACCTGTTGCATTACGTTCTTCTTATAATGCGGAGACTGGGGCTTACGTGGATTTAATTGCAATATTGATTACATTCGTTGTAACGTATGTTGTGATCCAAGGTGCTAAAAAAGCATTGCGTTTAAATAATATTATGGTATTTATAAAATTTGGTTTAATTGCTTTATTTATTGGAGTGGGTGTTTTTTATGTTAAACCAGAAAACTGGACACCATTTGCTCCCTTCGGATTAAATGGTGTAGTCTCAGGAGCGGCTGTCGTTTTCTTTGCTTTCTTAGGGTTTGACGCAGTGAGTACTGCTGCGGAAGAAACAAAAAATCCGCGTAGAGACGTTCCTAGAGGAATTATTGGTTCACTCGGGATTGCAACGATATTGTATATCATAGTGACACTCGTATTGACGGGAATCGTTCCTTACGCACAATTAGACATCAAAGATCCAGTAGCATTTGCTATACGGTTTATTGGACAAGATTTCATTGCCGGTATTATCTCTGTAGGAGCGATCTTAACATTATTAACGGTACTCATCTCGATGACTTATGGATTAGGACGTTTGATTTATGCGATTGGAAGAGACGGTTTACTGCCAAAGAAATTGAGTCAAGTTGATCCAAAGACAAAAAGTCCTAAATTTGCTACTCAAGTAGTTGGTTTGCTGTCAGCTATATTAGCTGGAATAGTTCCGCTTAATAAATTAGCAGAACTAACAAATATCGTAACCTTACTGATTTTTGTGATTATTGCGATAGGAATTATTAAACTACGCAAAGACTT
This sequence comes from Carnobacterium sp., assembly GCF_040274425.1. Lineage (NCBI taxonomy): Bacteria > Bacillati > Bacillota > Bacilli > Lactobacillales > Carnobacteriaceae > Carnobacterium > Carnobacterium sp. Next base: position 303 of record NZ_JBEMBC010000138.1, on the reverse strand, counting down.
TGGAGAACCAAAAGAAGGCGAATTTAAAGTACCTTTTGTACCCATTTTTCCAATTGTTTCTGTGATCGTGTGTGTTTACTTGATGCTTCAATTATCATTATCTGTTTGGATCGCGTTCCTTATTTGGTTAACTGTTGGAGTGGTTATCTACTTTATTTATGGTTATAAACACAGCGAACTCAATCAAAAGTAATGAATCAATAGTAAAAAAGGCGCTCGTCCTAAATAAAATGGACCCTATAGAATGGACACTAAAAAAAGTGCCCTCTATAGGGTCTATTTTTGTATACTTATATAGAAAAA
>NZ_JBEMBC010000137.1:0-4219 GCF_040274425.1 Carnobacterium sp. | reverse complement strand
CTGAAATTCAAGGCATTACTAGAATGGATGACTTTGGTATTTCGAATGCCCAATTTTTAGATCCTTTTGGGTATGTATGGATGTTACATGAGATTCATAGAGAAGTTAGTTTTGAAGAAAGAATGGATCTCTTAAAAGAAGAGTTTGACTAAATATTATTATTGGTCAAAAAAGGAGAACTGCATCACTTGCAGTTCTCCTTTTTGCATTCTGTTATCCTATTATTTTGAAAATAAGAAATGCTATCGCATATATCTTTGCTTAATGCGATTCTTGGTTCCTTCATTCATTTTAAAAATACCTAATCTTCCTAACACTAGTATGCTTATAGTTTACCATACTATTTTTTTCGGTTTCACATTAAACTGTGCTAACGTCAATCTGCATCCAGATTAAGAATTGTATAATTTCTACAATTAATCTCCAAAAAAAGATATAATCACTTGTTATTTTGGCAGAATCGCACTCTAATTGTAAAAAATAATTTAAATTATACGAGCTATTTTTTTGATTCCCTACACTAATAACCTTTTATCCTAGAAAGAAATTTAATGCATATTTTTTTCTATATAAATTAGTACTACTAAATAGTTGTTTTAATAATAGATAACTCTTACTATAGTGATGTATTAAACTATTTAGGAGGGATATTTTATGTGCACAGGTTTAGCTTACACGAATGACACGTTCTATTTTGGAAGAAATCTCGATTTGGAGTATGCTCTAGACAACAAAGTTGTTGTTACACCAAGAGACTACAAGTTCAAGTTACGTAAAGAAGAAGAGCTCACTTCCCACTATTCGTTGATTGGTATGGCTATGGTAGTAGATAATTACCCTTTATACTTTGATGCAGTTAATGAAAAAGGCCTTGGAATGGGCGGATTAAACTTTGATGGTTTTGCAGTCTACCATGATGAGCAAAAAGGAAAAAAAAATATTACCCCTTTTGAATTTATCCCTTACTTATTAGGCAAATGTGCTACTGTCCAAGAAGCTAAAACGTTATTAAAAGATATTAATCTAATCAATATTTCTTTTAGCGAAAAATTACAGTTATCGCCATTGCATTGGTTAATATCAGATAAAGATAGCTCAATTGTTGTCGAATCAACAGCTGAAGGATTACAAGTATATGACAATCAATTTGGCGTATTAACCAATAATCCCTCTTTTCCATATCACAAATACAATATGAGCAATTACTTGAATCTTACAGCCAATATCCCAGAAAATCGTTTAAGTTCTAAGGTTGATTTAGCTGTTTACAGTCGAGGAATGGGGGCTATTGGTCTTCCTGGTGATCTTTCTTCTCCATCAAGATTTGTTCGTGCAGCATATGCTCGTTTAAATTCTGTGGCAGATAAAACAGAACAGGCGAACGTTTCTCAATTTTTCCACATTTTAGATTTTGTAGCACAACCAAGAGGTGGCGCTATGGCACCAGAAGGAATTTATGAAATCACTCAATATTCTTCTTGTGTAAGCGTTGAAGAACAGACTTATTATTATAAAACTTATGAAAATAGTCAAATATGTGCTGTATCTATGAAAAATCTTCCTTTAGATAGCACTGACTTATTTGTTTATGAATTAGAAAAAGAACAGGCGATCCATTACACTAACTAAAATTTCACTTAAAATAAAAGCATCAAAGGAACTGGAATAATTCACAGTTTCTTTGATGCTTTTTATTACTAAGCCTCTAATCGCAACACTTTTTTTGTTAGCGTTAAAACTACTAATACACCTATAAAAAAGAGGATACCAGAAATTGCTAAAATCACTTCAACTCCACCTACCATAACTAAATTGCTTAGTATGCTACACAGAACTACAGCTGAAACAATGGCTAAAGCCAATGAATTTCTCCACCAGCCAATTGCTAGAGCGATCAGGCTGATGCTAACAACTAACATAATAGAAACAATCATGAGTGGCAACTGATTTATAATAATGGTAAAAGATAACGTATCATTTACTAAAGAAAAAACAGATTCTGACACAAAGAATAAGCTATTGGTTAATAATACTCCAATAAAAACTCCGACTCCACAAAACAATTCACAGAAAATGATCTTTGCCCAGAAGACTTTCTTTCTAGAAACAGGATAACTTAGCGTTAAAGGAATATAATTGTCGTTATAAGATTCCATGATGACTTTTCCTAACATAGCTGTATTCATACATGCAAATCCAGTTACATTTATAATGAAAGAAATAACATACAAAAATGCATATGTTCCCATTTCTGGATCAGTTGCTAAAATATTTGGATCAATTTGAGGCACATAGGCTAATAGATCGATCAAAGCTAAAGCGGCTAAAGGAATTAGGACGCTTGTAAACAGATAAGGGGTTAATGCAATTTTTTTCATTTCCAATCCGATAAGTTTCATTTTAATATTCCCCTTCCATTTTGCTGATTAAGAAGTCTTCTAATCCATCTTGGTGTGTTGCAACCAAGTCAAGCTTTCGCTCATCTAAAACAAGTTCTCCATCAAAAATCACACCAATTCGAGTAGCGGCAGATTTCACTTCTGTTAAAATGTGGCTCGACATGATAATCGTTTTGCCAAGCAAAGAAAGTTCTTCAATCAGTTCACGAAATTGTTTGATGCCTCTAGGGTCAAGGCCATTTAGTGGTTCATCTATGATTATCAACTCAGGGTCATGAACGAGACACCTTGCCAAAACAAGTCTTTGGCGCATACCTAATGAGTATTCTTTGACAGGTCGATCATTATCTACTGCCAATCCGACAACTTTAAGCCACTCGGGGATACGTTCTTTAGAAGATCCCATATAGTCACAGTGAATTTTCAAATTTTCCACGGCACTTAAATGTTCATAAAAGACCGGCTCATTAATGTTCGATCCTATTTTAATTTTTACTTTTTCTAGATCCTTGTCTTCATTTAGAATAGTGATAGAGCCATTTGATGCTCTTGATAATCCTGTTAGAATTTTAAATAGTGTTGATTTTCCAGCACCATTTCTTCCAAGCAACACATAGACTTCTCCTTTTTGAATGGTCAAACTAAAATTCTTCAAAACCTCTTTTTTTCCATAATTCTTTTCCAAATGATGAACAGCAACAATAGTTGTCATTTTTATCTTCCTTTCGTACTCCAATATAGTATATTCAAAAGATAGATACCACTGGTATGTATCTTTATAAAAAAAATAGCTTTTTTAATCGCTATTTTTTTTTAAAACAGTAAACAATGTAAAAGCATCTTGAACAATTTCATCTGTTAATAAAGGAACACCTAATCCATTAAACATTTGTTGAATGAACAAAATTTTCCGGCGCAATTCCTCTTCTGACAAAAGACTCAGTTGAAATCCGATCCATAAATTAATCGTTAGCATAAGCAATTCCGTAATCTCTTCTGGATAATCTGTTTGAATTGACCCATCCATGACTCCTTCATCAACTATTTTTTTCATTTCTGGAACCAGTTCTTGGAAGACTTGTAAATATTGTTCTCCTAATATTCTAGGACTCCTCAAAGCAACAGCAACAGCATAACCGATTGATTGTCTTCGATAAGATTTAAAAGAATCCTTTAAAACATTTTGTAATTTTTCTAATCCATTTCTTCCCCTGAGTTGTTCAAGAATAGGTTGTTCATCAGCTTCATCCATTATCGTTTCTAAAATAGCAAATTTTGATTTAAAGTGGTGATAAATGACCCCTTTTGTCATATTTCCTAATCCATCTACGATATCTTGAATAGAAGTTCCATCATAACCCTTTTCTAAAAATAACTTTTCCGCCACATCCAATATTTTCTTTCTTGTTTCTTCAGGGTATTTATTTCTTGCCAACTATTTCACCTCACATAAATACCAGTGGTATGTATCTTGTATAATACATACCGCTGGTATTTATGTCAAATGTTTTAGATTGTTAATTTACCATTTCTTACTTTTTAAGATATAAAAAGAATTGCAACAAGAAGAAAACAATGATTTAATCGAAATAACCTTGTAAAAGACCATCAAACGCTATAGTATGGACTTTAAGACACGAAATAGAAAGAGGCAACAACATTATGACTATTACCCAAACAGAACCAGCTAATATTGAGGAATTAAAAACAAAAGCAAATACAAAAGACAATTGGAAAATCAGACTCGAAGCCGTTACTGAATTAGCAAACTATGACTGTCAAAAATCAAGATATATCTTAACAAAACTTGCATCAAATGA
>NZ_JBEMBC010000136.1:0-4235 GCF_040274425.1 Carnobacterium sp. | reverse complement strand
AATGAAGCTGGACTTCAATTTTACGATGATTTATTTGATGAATTATTGAAAAATGGTATTGAGCCGGTCATTACGCTAACTCACTTTGAAATGCCGCTTCACTTAGCACAAACTTATGGTGGATTTAGAAACCGGAAAGTAGTCGATTTCTTTGTTAAATTTGCCGAAGTAGTTTTCGAACGTTATAAAAATAAAGTGAAATACTGGATGACGTTTAATGAAATCAACAATATGATGGATTACACAAACCCGATTTTCTTATGGACAAACGTTGGAGTTCAAGTTGAAGCAGGCGAAAACGCTAAAGAAGTGATGTACACTGCAGCGCACCATGTCTTACTAGCTAGTGCTCTATCAGTGAAAATCGGACGCCAAATCAACCCTGATTTTCAAATTGGAGCGATGGTGTCTCATGTACCGATCTATCCATTAACGGCTCATCCAGAAGATGCTATGTTGGCTGAAGAATCCATGCATTTGCGTTATTTCTTCCCGGATGTACAAGTACGTGGGTATTATCCAAACTATACGCTGAAAGAATTTGAGCGCGATGGCTTGAATATTCCTATTCAAGAAGACGACGCTGAAATATTAGCACAAGGTAAAGTGGATTATTTAGGGTTCAGTTACTATATGTCTAATGTGGTGGATCATAAAGATGAAAACAACGATGATGAAGCTGCTAACGTACATGGTAAGATTCCTTATCAAGTAGATAACCCATATCTAAAAGCTAGTGACTGGGGTTGGACGATTGATCCTGTAGGTTTGCGTTACACGTTGAATCGTTTCTGGGATCGTTATCAAATTCCACTGTTCATTGTGGAAAATGGATTTGGTGCGATTGATACTGTTGAAGAAGACGGCAGTATCCATGATGAAGCACGTATTTCTTATTTGCGTGAACACATTAAACAAATGGGCATCGCGATAAATCACGATGGTGTTGAATTAATGGGGTATACACCTTGGGGCATCATTGATATCGTTTCATTCACTACTGGAGAAATGAAAAAACGCTATGGTATGATTTATGTCGACCGTGACAACGAAGGTAATGGAACAATGGAACGCAGTAAGAAAGATTCCTTTGACTGGTACAAAAAAGTCATTGAATCGAATGGAGAAGACCTATAAGATAGTTAAAAAGGCAGCTTGAAACCTAAATTGAACTGCCCCCTGTCAAGTAGACAGGTAAATAAACAAAATAATTTTGCCATGTATGATAAAAATCATGCATGGCTTTTTATGTTGGAATGGATAAACCCATTTTTAACGTTACTCTCTTGGTATTATAAAACTTAATATATCTTTCGATGTCTTTTTATAATTCCTTCATTGAGATACAGTTGAATAGATTGTTCTAGTACCGTAAATGTATGTTTATTATTTGAACGCATAAAAATCCCCCCTAAAGTAAACTACTCTAGGGGGGACAGGTCCCGGTCTCTGATTTTATTGTTATTAAGAAATAACTTTTACATCGTCGTCGATTTTAAAGGGCTGTTCTTTATTGATGTGATCATAAAACATGATTCCATTGATATGGTCAATTTCATGTTGAATAACAATCGCTGGATAGTTTTTTAAACGCGTTTTATGAAGTTCTCCTTCTAAATCGAAGTACGTTAATGTAATACGGCTGTGACGAGGCACGTAACCCGGTACTTCACGATCCACAGATAAGCAACCTTCACCTTCAGTTAAACAAGCACTTTGAACTGAATGACTGATGATTTTTGGATTGACCATAACAGCACTAATGATAGGCTCATCAATTCCTTCTTCAATGCCAGGGATGTGCACAGCAATCAAACGTTTTGAAATGTTTAATTGAGGTGCTGCAAGACCTACTCCAGCGCGCAAGTTATATTTTTCAGCAATTTCAGGGTCTTGGCTGTTTTTTAGAAATTGGAGCATATCTTTGCCTAATTGCTTTTCTTCTTCACTAAGGGGCAATGCTAATTCTTTAGCAACCATTCTTAAGGTAGGATGGCCTTCTCTAATAATGTCTTCCATTGTAATCATAACGGTTCACTCCTAATATTGTTTCGTAATAGTCATTTTCCACATAGGGAAAATCCTTATCAATTTCATCTTATTTATTTTATCAGTAAACTCAACTTTTTGCACGATGTATAAAAAGTTGAAAAAAAACTTTTTTTCATAAATAGATTATGGGATAATGATAAACATGAAAATAGAAACTGTTTTTAAATCAAAAGTTAGAGGAGATTAGAATATGATAGATGCAAAAAGTTATGTTAACGAAGTTTATACTAAAGTTTCAGAACGGGATCCGGATCAACCGGAATATTTGCAAGCAGTAAAAGAATTTTTTGGTACTATCGAACCAGTCTTCGCAGCTCATCCAGAATTAATTGAAAAAAATATTTTAGAACGCTTAGTGGAACCAGAAAGAATTCTACAATTTAGAGTTCCTTGGGTCGATGATCAAGGGGCAGTAAAGGTAAACCGTGGATACAGAGTGCAATACAATTCTGCTATAGGACCTTATAAAGGAGGACTACGTTTCCATCCATCTGTTACACAAAGTATTGTGAAATTTTTAGGATTTGAGCAAATTTTCAAGAATAGTCTGACTGGATTGCCTATTGGCGGCGGTAAAGGCGGTAGTGACTTTGATCCAAAAGGGAAATCTGACAATGAAGTTATGCGTTTTTGTCAAAGTTTTATGACAGAACTGCAACGTCATATAGGACCAGATATCGATGTGCCAGCTGGTGATATCGGTGTAGGTGCACGTGAAATCGGATTTTTATTTGGACAATATAAAAAGTTGAATGGTTTCCAAGCAGGAATTTTAACTGGAAAACCGATTTTCTTAGGTGGAAGTTTAGCACGAACAGAAGCTACAGGCTACGGGTTAGTTTACTTTACTAAAGAAATGTTAGACGATATTGGAAAATCTTTCAAAAATCAAAAAGTCGTTGTTTCCGGAAGTGGAAATGTAGCTATCTATGCAATTGAAAAGGTTCAAGAATTTGGTGGAACGGTTATTGCTTGTTCCGATTCAGATGGCTATATTTTTGATCCAGAAGGAATTGATTTAGCACTTGTTAAAAAAATCAAAGAAGAAAAAAGAGAAAGAATTTCAGAGTATCTAACCGAACGTCCGAATGCAACTTATGAAAACGGCAATATCTGGGACTTAGAAGAAAGATATACAATTGCACTTCCATGTGCAACTCAAAATGAAATCGATGGACCAACAGCACAGAAAATGATCAGCCAAGGAGTTAGTGCTGTTGCCGAAGGAGCCAACATGCCATGCAATTTAGAGGCTATTAAAGAGTTCCAAAAGGCTGGAATCGTATATGGTCCAGCTAAAGCAGCTAATGCTGGTGGGGTAGCAGTTTCAGCATTAGAAATGAGCCAAAATAGTCAAAGACTAAATTGGAGTTTTGAAGAAGTAGATGATGAATTGAAAAAAATCATGAAAAACATCTATAAAGAAATAAAAGATACAGCTAAGTCTTATAATTTAGATGGAGATTTTGTAGCTGGAGCGAATATTGCTGGTTTTACAAAAGTTGCGAAAGCAATGCTAAGTCAAGGAATTATTTAAATAGAACTAAAAGAAAATCCGTTAAAAAAACGGGTTTTTTTTTAGCACAAATAAAAACAATAGTGTTTTTATTTGTGCTTATGGTTAAAATTTACGAAAAATAACAGTTGAAAAATAAAAAAAAGGCGAAAAAGTGAACAATTATTGAATTCTAATCAAAAGAAAATCTTTTTGTGAAAAAAGATGTATCCAAAAAAATGAAGATATTTATTTAGAAAGTAATACAGTTTCATAAAAATTATATAACAGTTTTAAAGAGGTAAGTATCCGCTTTTTTCAGAGTTTATTTTAAAGCTAATGTGCTATATAACAAGGGATAAACAATTTTAATAGTGAAAAATTTCACAATAAGGATTCCAGTATGACTGGAAAACTAGATTAAAGTAAGGTGAATAGATAGAATTCATAGGGTTTAACGTTTAGTTTACTTGCATCTAAGTTGAAAGCGTGTTAAATTTAAGTTGTGAAAAATTCTGAGTAATACAGTTTCTTTAACAGTATAAAACAGAATTTTGAAAAACAATATTGTAAACGAGAGAGGAATGGGTTATACATGGTTAACAAAAAACAACCAGTAGATTTTGAAGCATTGTTAAGCACAATTGATGCTGCTTTCCCAATGGTACAAATCTTTGATAAGGACGGT
>NZ_JBEMBC010000135.1:0-4377 GCF_040274425.1 Carnobacterium sp. | reverse complement strand
TCATTTTACTTTCATCCTTTCTATGAATACTTTACAGTATCCAGTATAAAGGAATAAACAAGGAGTATCATGTAATACGTCTTCCAGAATTGGAATGGCGGAAATAATTGTTGCAGATTAATATTTCATGGATAAAGCAGTTTTTCTATATTTGATCCTTATATTATTTAAAAACTACTTAATATCAATATAACTTCCTTAGTGCAATATGATATGATTACCCTAACTACATCATTAAAAGATGAAGCAGGAGGAAAATATGACAAAATTTATAATCACCACCGAAAGCGGTTCTGATATATCTCCAGAGCTTATCAAGCGCTACAATATTCATGTTATTCCCATGCATGTTACTATGGGTTCGGAGACCTTTGATGATGGAAGCTTTGACGTTGAAGATGTTTATCGTTTTTATGATCAAACCGGTACCTTGCCAAAAACTGCGGGTACAACTCCACAAGATAACAGCGTTGTTTTCGAGCGTATTTTGGCGCAGCACCCTAAAGCTCACATTATTCATATTGCGTACTCAGCAGTCACAACAGTATCTTATACTTCTTGCACTATAGCAGCTGAAGATTTTAATAATATTCATATCGTTGACAGTAAAAATGTTTCCGGCGGCTTAACTGCTGTGATTGTCGCAACCGCAAAATTTATTGAAAACAATCCAAATACCACTGCGGAAGAGATTGTTGCTTTTGTGGAAGATGTCCGTGAACGTACACGTTTTGTTTTCTTGCCTCAGTCATTACTTTATCTGAAAGCAGGAGGCCGAGTTTCAAATGTAGCCTATCTTGGTGCATCTCTTTTGAACCTTCACCCTACTATTGTTCTTAAGGACGGTTATTTAGTGGCTTCTAAAAAATACCGCGGGTCGTTTGATCGCTGTTTGAAAAATACCGTTAAAGATTTCATCAAAAACTATGACATTGATCCAGAAACAGTGATTATTGGTGGGACAAAAAGATTGAGCGAAGACCATAAACAACTCGCTAAATTTTTGTTGCAAGATGCAGGTTACAATAATCCTTCTTGGTTCTCAGCTGGTGCTGTTATTTCAAGCCATGGCGGACCTGGTGCTTTTGGTATTATTGGGATCGAAAAGAAATAGCTCATAAAAATTTTCTATTTAAATTATTTATTCAAAAAAACTTGATTTAAGGAACCTGTTTACCTACAGTTTCCTTAAATTATTTTTTTACAAATTTTAATTATTTCTAATTGCTTCCTTTCCCGCCCTGTCAGTAATTATAAGTACTGATCTTTCACTTTTTCTTAAACTAAAACAAAAGTTTATATAATTCTGTTGACAATATGTATAGAAAGATGTTAAGTTTTAAAACGTAATGATTACGATTTAAAACTTGGAGGGTGAAATAAATGAAAAAAAGATTAAGTCAGTACATAGGACTGTTCGCAGTTAGTATATTATTAGTAGCATGTGGAGACAATGTTGCTTCAGACCAAGAGTCACAAAGTAGTATGAATGATCAAGCTACTGAAAGTTATGTGGATCAAACCATTGAAATTGATGGTTTAGCAGATCACTACCATACAGGTGATCCTGTTGAACTAAGTGCTCTGCCAGAAAAAGAAACTGAAACAGCTCAGTGGCATTGGTATACAAGAGAAAACGAAGAAAGCGAATGGGAAGTCGTGTCTGGTCAAAGAACTAAAGACTTTATCGGAGAAGCTACTGCCAATGGATTAGAGATCAAAGCTACCTTAGTAGATGATAACGACGAACCTTATGCTGAATCGGAACCTGCTAAGATTGTTATTGATGACCACCATGGCCATGATGAAGCGAGCAAACAAATCTATGCAGGCTATTTTGAAGATGCTCAAGTAGAAAATCGTGAACTATCCGATTTTGAAGGAGAATGGCAATCTGTCTTTCCTTACCTTCAGTCTGGTGATTTAGATGAAGTTTTTGAACATAAAGCAGAAGAAAGTGACACTATGACTGCTGAAGAATACAAAGACTATTATACTATTGGATATGAAACGACTGTTGATCAAGTTGTTATCAAGGGAAAACAAGTTACTTTTTATGATGATGAAAAAGAATATTCAGGAACTTACGAGAATGATGGCTATGAAATACTTAATTACGAAAAGGGAAATAGAGGCGTCCGTTTTGTCTTTAAATTAGTTGATGGTTCAGACGAAATGCCTGAATACATTCAATTCAGTGACCACAATATCTTCCCGGAAGAATCTCACCATTATCATTTATTCTGGGGAGATGACAGAGGCACAGTGTTAGAAGAAATGGATAATTGGCCAACTTATTATCCTGCTGACCTAGATGCAACTGGACTTGTTCGGGATATGCTAGCACATTAATCATTTTTTAAGATCAATTCTTTTATAGGCATGACAAATAATATAGTTTTAAATTAAATGATAGTGCTCCATTTGTTAGTTACCTTTAGCAAATAGATCCAGGAGGAAAATATGAAAAGAAAATGGTTTGTTTCAAGTATGCTTAGTTTAGTTGCAGGTGTGACTCTTTTGGGATGTGGACTAGAGCAATCTGACAGTGAAACAAAGAATAACTCGGAATTATCAGTTGTAACAACTTTTTATCCCGTTTATGAATTTACAAAAGAAGTAGCTGGTGATCGCGCAGATGTTTCTATGACTATAAAACCTGGAACAGATGCTCACGGTTTTGAACCAAGTGCTCGAGATGTTGCTGCTATAAATGATGCAGATGTGTTTGTTTATAGTAGTGGCGAAATGGAACCTTGGGTTGGAAGCCTTATGAGCTCTCTTGACAGCGAAGACCTTATTGCAGTTCGTACAGCTGATGCTGATAACTTTATTAGTACTGAAACGCATGAACATGAACAACAAGATAGCAGTGATCACAGTGAAGAGTTACTTGAAGTGGATGGAGATCTACCTACTACCGTTGAAATTAATGGACTAGCTGGTCACTACCATACTGGAGATATTGTTCAACTTGTTTCCAATTCAACTGAGATGAAAGATTCAACTGGCCTGCAGTGGTATATTCGTGAAGCTAACGCAGACTGGAAGGCAGTCTCAGATCAAACAAAGGAAACATTTGAATATGAAACAACTGGTGAAAGTTTTGACGTCAAAGTTGTCTTTTCTGACGAAGCTGGTACTCCATACGCTGAATCAGCTCCTGTTGAGATTGTTATCGATGATCACGAATGTTCAGATCCTCACATATGGTTAGATCCAGTATTAGCTCAAGACCAAGTGACCGTCATCAAAGAGGCCTTGATTCAAGCTGACCCTGAGGGGAAAACTTATTACGAAGAAAATGCTGAAGAATTTATTTTAGAACTTCAAAAATTAGATGAAGAATATAAGACTGCTTTGTCTTCCGCAACTAATCGAGTGTTTGTCGTTCAACATCAAGCATTTGGATATATTGCTCAGCGTTACGACTTAGAACAAATTGCTGTAGGAGGCATTTCTACTGAAGTAGAACCTAGCCCATCACGTATTGCGGAAATTAGTGAATTAGTTAAGGAATATGATGTTCCTGTTATTTATTACCAACAAGGAGCAGACTCTTCTATTGCTCAAACAGTAGGCCAAGAAACAAATACTGATATAGAAGTATTATATGACCTTGAAAGTGTTTCTCAAGAAATGCAAGATGACGGTATGGATTATTTAAGTTTAATGCGTAAAAATCTAGAAGCTTTACAATTAAGTATTCACTAATTGGTGATTGTATGATTTTAATAAATTATTATCTAAAAGAGAGAATCCCCTTTTTCACAAGGGAGTTCTCTCTTTTTTACTATTTAAATTCTAAGAAATAACGAACATATGGTACACTAAAGCTCTAAAATACTTTCTAGCTTTACTTTAAAGGAAATGGAGAAGCGATAAAACTATGCAACATTCTGATTATAAACAGTTCTCTACAATTTGGATCGTCTTTATTGCCTTGTTTTCGTTCTTATACATACATCCACAATTAGTAGCTGCAGCTGAATTACCAGAAACTCCGTCCAATTTTTATTATTATGATGAACCTGGGATTTTGACTCCAGAGACAAAAGAACTTATTTTAACGATAAATGAACACTATGAACAAACTGCTGAGAAACCTCAAATAGTCGTAGCGGTCATCGATTCATTAAATGGAGAAACCGTTGAAGACTACAGTGTTGCCTTATTCGAAAAATGGAAAATTGGAAATATTGATTATGATAATGGTGTCTTGATTTTATTAGCAATAGAGGAACGAGAAATTCGGATTGAAGTGGGATATGGTTTAGAAGGTGCTTTAACAGATGGGAAAACCGGGAAAATATTAGATGATAATCTAGCTTATTTAAGCAACAATTTATTCGATGGTGGACTCCAAGAAATATTTAG
>NZ_JBEMBC010000134.1:0-4577 GCF_040274425.1 Carnobacterium sp. | reverse complement strand
CGTAATTTACCCTATTAAAATGTTTGGTCACTGGAAACTGTGAACCATTTTGAACCACAACTAAATACACTAGTTAAAGAAAAGGGAAACGCTATCGTTATCTAAATTTTACTTTTGATTGCAAAACAAAAAAGGCACTGCCTATGCTCAAATTCTTGACTACTATTTCTTCTATCGATAACCCAAGTCCCTCCTGAAATACATTTAATGCATCATATAGTATACACATCAAGGAAACCAGTAAGCTCTTCAAAAAGTACAGTGTTATCTAACTTGTCTTTACAAAACGTTCCAGGTTTTCTAGTGTGGAATTCAACCCATCAATGTGATCGTCCTTCTTGATGCCTTTAGGGACATTTTCAGCGACAATCGTTACCTTCGCCCCTTGTTCTACTTCTTCAAAATACCAAGTCATCACCATATTCCCTGCAAAGGCAGGATCATCTGACTCAAATACACCAGCCTCAACGATTTTCTGATTGGGTATCAATTCAAAAAAGGTACCTTCTAAAGAATCTGAATTTTCAGTTGTTTTCCCTTGAGTGGCATGTTCATCCTCATAAGTGAGTGTTAATTGAAATCTCCCACCTACTACTGGTTCAAACAGACCAATTTCCCCTCTCATACCATCAGGCGGCAACCATTTGACTAAAGAGTTCGGGTCCATGAATGCTTGATAAAGTGTGTGCGGCGAAGCATCAATTACTTTTGAGACAGTGTCAATCCTTCCACTCTTCGGATTGTTTTCCATGATAAACGCTCCTTCATAAATATAATCGACTCTTTTACTTTTTTAAAGTATACCATCATAGGTAGAGAGATTCTTCTAGACTGTTTTAATCTTCAAAATATTAATATCTTCTTATGTGTTCATCAAATTGAGTATGCTAGTTTTCGTTCAAAAAAAAGAACTGCCATATAGATAGTTTTTATATATATATATATCGTTATATTAACGTTTTTAGTATTGAGACGCTGTTTGAACTTTCTTAAGACCTGGTTTTATATTTGACTAAATGAATAAGCATGAAAAATCCTGATATTACAGCATTTTGAAGAAATATATATTGAATGAATTTGAATAGATTTGAACCTAATGTGTTCTAATTTTGGGTTCTAAAATTGGTAGTATATTTCGTTAGTTTTTATTTTAATATAGTATAAAAAATTTCATCTATGTTCAATAAGGTTTAGACACAGTAACTATCTATATATAATATTTTCAAAAAACAATAAACACTCCATATAGCTCTTAAAAATAAACCAAACACAACATGTTGTGTTTCACCATATACTATTGTAATTTTCCATGATATAATAAGATCAACTTTATAAAATGGGGGGGCACTAACATAATGGGATACAAAAAAAATGAAAAAATAAATGAAGTACTAGCAAAAATAGATTTGACAAAAACACAAAGAGAACGTGCAAAGGAATTATATACTAATATTTGTAAAACAATAATTAGAACATCTGGTTTAGATATAAATTTTTACTCACAAGGTTCATTTGCAACTAAGACTGCTGTTAGACCTTTTAAAGATGGAAAAGATAGGTCATATGATGTAGATGTTATTTGCGAAGTTCAAAATTTAGATAAAAGTATCACACCTTCAAAATTAATGGATATTTTTGAAGAAGCCATAGACTCTGCAGGTTATCATAATTATACACGGTGGGAAAAATGTTTTACAGTTGAATATGCTAAAATTGACGATATTGAATTTACGATCGATATTATTCCTTCCGTTGCTGAATCTTTTGAAACATTAGAAAAAATAAGACAAGAAACTGAATGTATTGAATTAGTTGAGACTTCAATAGCTATTCCTAACGTAGCTCCAAGTTATAATAAATGGATTTCAAATAACCCTCTTGGGTATAAAACTTGGTTTGAAAACCAAACACAAGCTTACGAGAAAAAATATGAAGAATTTCGTAAAGGGATTTTTGACTCCACTATTGAAGAATTGCCAGAAGATGCAGCAACTAATTTAATGAGAAATGTAATTAAGATTCTTAAAAGATTACGTGATGTATATTTCTCAAGAGCAACTGCTCAGTCAAAACCATCTTCAATAGTTATTACTACAATTGTTGCTAAATTAGCTAATAAATTATTCTATGCTCAAGACGAGTTTACTTTATTAAACTTAGTAGTATCTGAGCTTCAACAACTAGAAAGTTTCTCTAGAGGAAAATCTATTCAGAAAAGTTTAAATGAAGGTTTTATAATTTCAGAGATTATAGCTTTAAGCAACGGTCAATGGATTCTTAAAAATCCAGCCAATGGTTTAGATAATATTTTAAGCTCTTGGAATGAAGAAAAACAAGTAGCTAAAGACTTTTTCAACTGGGTTTCCGACTTAAAAAACTTAGTTGAAAGTCAAACTTCTTCAAATATTGAAGATATTCAAAAATCAGAAATGCTTTATGACTCTTTGAATCTAGATTTTTCTTCAATTAAAGAAGCAGATTTTGAAGTTAATTCTGCTAAAGCAAGCCCTTGGAGAGTAAAATGATTCTATCTAAAAGCTTGATTATCCAAAGTATTAATAGTTTATCTGGGCTGACAATAAAAGAAATTATAGAAGAAAAAAACTTTTACAAAATTGTTATGTGTATTTCTTGTAGTAGTCAAATAAATGGAGTTAAAACATTTCTAGATTATAATATTTTGATTGAACTCCCTTATTCTTATCCAAAATCATTACCGACTTGCTATGAGTATGGTGAAAGAAAAATTCATTCATACCATCATATTAATCCGGATAAAGCTGGTTCCTTCTGTTTAGGTACGGAGATGGAGTTAAGGTATAGATTACTACCAAACTATACTATCAATAAATACTTTGAATTAATTGTAGAGTACCTCACTGTTTATTCATATTATCAAAAGTATCATACAATGCCTGTGGTAGAGCGCAGCCATGGGAATAAAGGTATTTTGGAAGGCTATCAATATCTATTTAAATCAGAAAACAGAGGGATTGTTTTAAAACTATTATTTGCTCTTCCGGTTAAAAATAAAAATAGAAATCTCCCCTGCCCATGTGGTTCCAGTAAAAAAATGAAAAAATGTCATTATTATGAACTGCATAAAATTTCTAAATCACGTCTATTATACAATCAGGCGATGAGTGATTTAGAAATTTTAAAAGATAGGAGAAACTTATGAATACAATATATTCTAGACAAAATACTGATATAGCTTTAGCTTGTCAAACGTCTGCTCGATATTATTATGATAAAGCTGATTTGTTAGATAATTTTTATTGGCTAGGTATTCTAATTACTATTATCTTTAAAATGATATGGACAAATAGTATATGGATGGATTATTCACTAATTTTATGGTTCTTAACAACATTAATTTTAGATAGTTACATTTCTCAATATACTTCGAAAGCAGCGGAATTTAAACAAGTATTTGACGAATATGTTTTTGGTTGGAAAAAAGAAATCTCTCAAAATACTATTAAACCAGTTCAAATACTTAAATCAAAGAATAAAAAAATGTTTAAATCACAGATGAATCATACAGGTAATGATAAACCTAGAGGAGTAAAAGATTGGTACGAGTTCGTCGATGATAAGGAAAATCAACAAACAACTTTAAAAAAAGCTATAGGTGAAAATGTATACTATGATGCTAGTATAAATACTATATTACTAAGTATTTTAATAATCTCAATACTATTAACATTTGTATACTTCCGAGATACAACTCTAACTGAGTATTTTAAAACAGTTTTTTTAGTAATGTCTAGTTTATCCAAAAAGATTATCACAACGATCCTGAAAACGCTGCAAGTAAATAAATTAAATAAAGAAATAAATCTTCGACTAAATTTAGCAAAAAATGAAGATGATTTTAGAGAAATTCAAAATATAGTTTTTATAAAACGCCAAGTTTCTGGTGTTACTCCTAGTTGGATTTATTTTATTAAAAAAAATAAAATTACAAAATTAGCAAAAATTACGTTTTCCAATATTGATTAATAAAATTACTATAATATTTTTCGGACACTTCAAACGAAGTGTCTTTTTTGTATGTAGGAACTGATTAAAATTATTAGTTCAGTACTTGAAAGCCTATTTGACCGAATTGGTGTCTTTCCTTTAGCATTGGATCGTCTACTCGTCGTAAAAACACAAGTACAGTCGATTCGTAACCTGTATATGGAAAAAATCAACAGATAATTATATAAATTTTAGCTTTCACATACTTAGAACATTAATTCTTCTTTATTGATAGAATTAGAAGCTAAAAATAAAACTATAGAGGAACAGTCGGCAATTCAATTATCCATATTGTCTTGAACATTTATTCTCACGTAACCTTCAACAATATTTAAGTATTCGATTTTTTGAAAATGTTATATAAAAAAATAAACCTTCTGTCTAAAATAACATAAAAGTTATTTTAGACAGAAGGTTTTAGTTTTTCTTTAATTGTACCATTTTTTTACTCGTCATCCATCTTAAGAACGGACATAAAGGCCTCTTATAATATTGGATTTTGATACTGGTTATTTCAAATCGATTCTAAACGGTTATCTCTTTATATATAA